>JBCBVC010000142.1:0-9712 GCA_039817845.1 Cyanobacteria bacterium J06642_2 | reverse complement strand
CGGATGAGATGGCATCTCATCCGAGTCAGATATCAGTGACTTAGCGATGGTGACATCGTGAATGTCCAGGTCTGCAGTGACGTAGCCGACTTGGGGGACGTAGAGGCAGTCGTAACCTTGGTGAGTTTGTCCGGGTTGGAGAGCATTTTCAAAGCGCCAGAGTTGATAGAGGGAACTCATGTAGAACGATGAGCGATCCACCCACAGTCCCATGCAGCGATTGAAGGTGCGTTCGAAGATAGACAGCCGCCCATTGGGTTGCATGCCGATGAAGAAGACTTTGCCAGCTTGGTAAGTCGTAAAAACGAGGCTGAGAGTTTGCTCGAACAGCCAAGATGTAAATTGACGCGAACCCGTTATTTCTAAAGAAGGGGCCGTGCTTGGCACAGCAGTTGGCACAACAGAATTGTCTCCCATAGTTTCATATATCCTGCTCTAACTTTTCCGTTTTTCACGTGATTTTATCTCCAAAAATTTCATGGATTTGTATCACAAATCCATCAGAGATTGAGTACAAACTCTAAACAAAAGGGTCTATTCACCCTCAAAAGGGCGATACTATTCTCATTGATGACTATTTAACAATCAGGCTTATCCTGCCAGATTCTGATTTTTCTCTATTCGTAGTGTTTTTAACCTACTGCGGAGCTTATTTACTCAAAACGTAGCAACAACTACGTCCGAACTATATGTATACGAGAAATGCAAGTAATGTCAAGACACCTTTGCATTTTTACGGCAGCTACAAACAAGCTATACTGTATTATATAATACAATTAGGTTCGTTTCTGTGTAATTACGAGCTGGATTGGCCTAAGAGTTGACTATTCAGCACGAGCAAGACGTCTTGCGACTTATCAGTCGAATTCTCTTGAAATCTCTTCATGAATGTGACTTACGAGACAGTCAGCTTAATCCCGAACCTTGTCATAGGCGATCGTCGCTTTTAGATTTAGCTAAGTCAGAGGAATACAAACTAGTCTGTCTTGCAGCTTTATCAATGTAGTAGCCAATGGGAGGACAGTTTACTCAGAATTATGTTCGGGCAATAGGTTGCCAGAACATAACAGGCGATTGCTGTCGATCTCTTGACATATTAGAAGCAGCCTCATTTAGAGTTGGCTCTAGCATCAGAATTTAACGATGTAAGAGCACCTCCCTACTCTCTTGTCCATGAATAATCACGGCAAGTATTTATTCGCACTCCAGATTCGAGTTGGCTAACTGTCTATATCTAGATGCTTGCCGAGTATCAAGCAAGCATCTCTCAAATCATAACTCCTTGCTAGTAGCCCGATACACTAGCGTAGCCTGGAAGTATAGTGCAACAAACAGTGAATAAGTATGGCAGACGCGACAAATTTAATTAATATACTATCAAGATAATTTTGTGACATATTTTGTTTACAGGATTCTCGCATGGCGTGAATGATTGTATGTCGTGAGTTTAGATCAATGAGGTGGAGCAATCACGTCGAATAAGCATGGCATACTCTAAAAAACCTAAAGAATCTTTTCAATCCATGACTAATATCAAGAATTCTTCAGCCTTTTCATTGTCTCCTGGTTTGGTAGATTTATTTTTTGTAATTTCGGGCTTGGTCTTATTAAGCATATTCATTTCGATAGTGGAAACACTACAAATGCCTGCACGAGCTCAAGTAGGTGAAGATGTATGCAAAGATCTTTCTAAAGATTTTGAGGCATGCGAACAATTTTGTACTGTTTATCCTCATAATGTCCGTTGTAATCCAATCTTTAGAGGTAAATACGAGCGTCGAGTTATTCGCGATCGCTCTTATCCCTGGAGCGCAATAGGAACCCTACAGAACAAATATGGCGGGCATTGTACGGGCACATTAGTGGCCCCGAAACTAGTGCTAACAGCTGCTCATTGCTTATATGTGGAAAATTGGAGAGGTGGTTGGCATCAACTTCGGACCGATGAACTAACGTTTTATGCAGGTCCGAGTACTTCTGAAGCATCAGTTAAAAGTGCAGTCAGTAATGTGGTTATTGCTTCAGGTTTCGATCCGGATTTTGAAGCTAGTGAAGAAGTTTACGGACTTGACTATGCATTTGTTGAAATCAGTAAGGAACTCGGCGTAGATTTTGGCATCATTGAGGTTGATTCAATTCAAACAGTAGAAATTCAACATCTAATCAATGGCTCCGTGCCGATCGTTCAAGCTGGCTATGGAGGTGAAGAGGCTAAACACTTATCAGCCCATATTGATTGTTTAACTGCTGCTCAGTACGAGAATAATATTGTCGTCCATACGTGCGATTCTTTATGGGGGGACAGTGGCTCGCCACTACTGAGGCGTGACGGAAATCAATATAAGGTCTTTGCTGTAGATTCTCAATTCAACTCTTATGAAGACGAAATAGAGATACTTAGTTTAGCTGTTGATGCTCGTGCCTTTTATGAAACCTATGCCAAGTTAACCGATTCTTTGCCTGAAACTTCAGCAAGTCCTATTGACACGGGATCGTCCGCAAGCAAAGCGGATAAAACAAATAAAACCGATCGTATTCATCCTTGATAGAACTACGAACAGCAAACGCTTGCTTCTAGTGCAGGGCGGATATCATCACTGGGCGATCGCTGCGGACATTTCGCACAATCGAGAATACGCCTGTGGGTGTGGGTACTATCTTGAGGCGCTCAGCTATGACGCGATCGCTTTTTCAGCTCGTTTCTCGCGATGATTTTCCCGCCAGCCAACCACCCAACTTGCCAAATTCGGACGGACACTTGCTCGATGCTTACTCGCAAGCCGTTACCAGAGTGGTAGAACGAGTGAGTCCTGCTGTAGCAAATATTGAGGTTCGCAAGATTCGCCTGCGTTCTGACATGAGGCGACCGTTAGAACGTACGGGGAATGGTTCTGGTTTTGTCTTCACTCCGGATGGCTACATTCTGACCAACAGTCACGTCGTTCACGATGCCGATCGCATTGACGTGACCCTAGCGGACGGTCGTCAATGTTCAGCCGATTTAATCGGTGACGACCCGGACACCGATTTAGCTGTGGTACGTATTCACGCGCCGGATTTGGTAGCGGCTCCCTTGGGAGAGTCGAGAGCGCTGCGCGTCGGTCAAATGGCGATCGCGATTGGAAATCCGTTGGGGTTTCAATGTACGGTAACGGCTGGCGTAGTGAGTGCGCTAGGGAGGTCTTTCCGATCTCGCACGGGTCGCTTGATCGACAGCGTGATTCAAACCGATGCAGCCCTAAATCCTGGAAATTCTGGCGGGCCATTGGTCACGTCGCGAGGTGAGGTGATCGGCGTAAATACAGCTGTGATTCAGGCAGCTCAGGGCATTTGCTTTGCCATCCCTATCGACACGGCAAAATTCGCGATCGCCTCTATATTGCGAGAAGGTAGGGTGCGTCGAGGTCGCATTGGCGTGGGCGGCCAGACCGTGCAGTTACCGCTACCGCTCGTTCGTCAACATGAACTGGCTAACGAAAGTGGCATTCTCGTGATGTGGTTAGAATCCAACAGCCCCGCGCAGCGAGCTGGTCTGCGCGAGCGCGACGTGATTGTAGAATTTGGCGATCGCCCCGTTGCTACGATTGACGACCTGCATCGACTGCTAACAGAAGACCAGATTGGAAAGCAGTTGTCGTTAAAAGCTTTGCGACAGTCTGCGCCCGTCAAGTTAGTCATCGAACCCGAAGAGTCCAAGTCGCCCTAGCTGAGGTTGCCAAACCAGTATTTGCTTTGTCGCGTCTGCAACTCTATTGACGCCAGTCTCCATTGTCGATTGCCTTTGGATGAGGCACGATCTTGAGCGTTCCCTCTTCTCCAATCGCTGATGAGCATTGTCACCTTTCAATCCGTTACAAAAGACTTCGGTATCAAAGAAATCGTTCGCGATGCTAACTTCAGCATTGCTGACGGCGAGAAGGTGGGTTTGATTGGTATCAACGGCTCCGGGAAATCGACCTTGCTCAAAATGGTGGCTGGGCTTGAATCCATTGACAGCGGTCAACGGTTAACCGAACGCAATCGACGGGTTGTTTATTTACCGCAGATGCCCGACCTGGACGAAAACATGACGGTGCTTGAGCAAGTCTTTGCCGATAGTGGCGACGGCTCGGCTTCTGGGATGCAGCTGGTGCGCGAGTACGAACTGCTTTCGCAACATATGGCTCGTGCTGAGGACGATGCCGAGCTGATGGAGGGTTTGATAACGAAGCTGGCGCGACTGAGCGAAAAGATGGAGGCGATGGGGGCGTGGGAGCTGGAAACAAAAGCCAAAATCGTGTTGTCGAAATTAGGAATTGAAGATTTTGAAGCGCGAGTCGGCGATCTGTCGGGCGGCTACCGCAAGCGAATTGCTCTGGCAACAGCGCTCTTGTCCGAACCCGATTTGTTATTGATGGACGAGCCGACAAACCATCTCGATGCAGACTCAGTACAGTGGCTGCAGAGCTATTTGCAAAATCATCGCGGGGCGATCTTGCTCGTGACACACGATCGCTATTTTCTGGATCGCGTCACCACCCGCATCATCGAACTCGACCGGGCTGATATCTATACCTACGACGGCAACTACGCTTACTACCTCGAAAAAAAAGCTCTGGCAGAAGAAGCCGCCGTCGGCCAACAGCGCAAACATCGCAACCTACTCCGACGCGAGCTGGAATGGCTGCAGCGCGGGGCCAAGGCGCGGAGTACGAAGCAAAAAGCGCGGATCGATCGCATTGGCGACATGCAAAACCGCGAATTCAAAGAGGCGGGTGGGAACGTCGAGATCGATACGATATCGCGACGTATTGGCAAAAAGGTAATTGAAATCGAGACAGCGACGAAGTCTTTTGGAGATCGCGTGCTGTTCCACAACTTCAGCTACACGTTTGAGCCAGGCGATCGCGTCGGCATTGTCGGTGGGAACGGGGCGGGAAAATCGACGCTGCTGAATGCGATCGCGGGTCATTTATCGCTCGACTCAGGCAGCATTGATATTGGCGAGACAATCGCGATCGGTTATTTCGACCAACATTCTGACGACCTTCTGACAGCCGCGCTTTTGGAGCGTAGAGTCATCGACTACATCAAAGACGTGGCGGCTTTGGTCAAGACAGCGGACGGCACGGTGATTACGGCGTCACAAATGCTGGAACGTTTTCTATTTACTCCCGATCGCCAGTACTCTCCCATTGCCAAACTCTCGGGAGGAGAAAAGCGGCGCTTATTTTTGCTCAAGGTGCTGATGGGCGCCCCGAATGTGCTGCTGTTGGACGAGCCGACGAACGATTTGGACGTGCAGACATTGGGGGTGCTGGAAGATTATCTGGAAGATTTCGGCGGTTGCGTGGCGGTGGTGTCTCACGATCGCTATTTTCTCGATCGCGCCGTCCACAAAATTTTCGAGATTGCCCCAGGGGGAACGGTCAAGCAATATCCGGGCAACTATTCTGTCTATCTCGATTTCAAGCAGAAGGAAGCTGCCGTAGTAGAGCAAAACGTTGAAGTCGTAGCTAGTTCTAAAAAAGAAGAAGCGAAAACGATATCTCAGAAACCACAGCCAAACCGGGCGCGCAAGTTGTCCTACAAAGAACGCCGCGAACTGGAGTCTCTGGAAACGCACATTCCCGATCTAGAAGAAGAGAAAGCGGCGATCGAGAAGCAGCTTTATAGCAACCCAAGCGATGGGGGCTACAGCGACTTAGCAAGTTTGACAGAGCGGCTAGCGGCGATCGATCTGGAAATTGACACCGCCACCGAGCGTTGGCTCGAACTCTCAGAGATTGCAGAAGCAGCACTGTCAAGGTAAGCAGATACCCCGACTTCTGGGAAGGCAAGAGGATAGCCGATCCACCCATCCCTTACTCTCGCCAACACGTTCCAACTGTCATCATCAGTGATGCAGATCGTCCTTGGCTGTAGTGAGCAGACGCTCGGCAACGCAGGCTTAATTTGACGGCACCTGTAGATTTTCCTGCAAGTATACCTTTCTTACAAATTGACAAGAAAAGGATAATGTTGCTGCCACCGTGGCCACTTTAAAGTATCGAGTCCTATACAAAATCTTCATCTTCTTGTTACGAGCATTTTCTTTTAGAAGGCAATCGTAATTAATGGCTGTGAAATGCGATTTACGCATTATCAGAAAGCTGATATCGAATAAGAGGGCTATTTTTTTCGCTGCAGATCGAGCAATGTTGTGGGCAATGTGTCGAGTTTGAAAATCCTAATATGCCGAACCGCAAGCAAACTCTTGTCGTTGTTGGAAATGGCATGGTAGGCCATCGGTTTCTCCAACTCATGGTTGAAAAAGGTGCCTGCGATCGCTGGCAGTTGGTGACTTTTGGAGAAGAACCCCGCGTAGCTTACGACCGGGTACACCTCAGTCAGTACTTTGAAGACAAGACAGCGGCAGACCTAACTCTGGTAGAGCCTGGTTTTTATCAAAGCCATGGGATTCAGAACTACATTGGCGATCGGGTGGTAGACATCGATCGCCAGCGCCAGGTAGTGAAGTCGGCCAATGGCGTTGAGATTGCTTACGATCGGCTGGTGTTGGCCACTGGCTCTTACCCATTTGTGCCTCCCATCAAAGGTAATGACGCTACGGGTACCTTTGTCTATCGCACCATTGAGGATTTGGATGCCATTAAAGTCTATGCGGAGCAAGCACAAACGGGCGTAGTGGTGGGGGGGGGCCTGCTGGGGTTGGAATGTGCCAATGCCCTGAAATCACTGGGACTAGCCACCCATGTGGTGGAGTTTGCGCCCCGGCTGATGCCGGTGCAAATCGATGCAGCGGGCGGTGCCATCCTCAAGGAAAAAATTGAAGCGCTGGGAGTGCAGGTGCACGCCAGTAAAGCCACGACAGCTATTGTCAGCGAGGGTGGCAAGCTCGTCAGAATGGACTTTGCTGATGGGTCATCGTTGCCCACAGACATGATCGTGTTTTCGGCTGGAATTCGGGCTCGGGACGAGTTAGCGCGAAACTGCGGGTTGCAGATTGGCGATCGCGGTGGGGTGGCGATCGATGACATGTGTCAAACCTCCGATCCCAAGATTTATGCCATTGGTGAATGTGCATCGTACCAAGGTCGCACTTTTGGCTTGGTGGCACCGGGATACCACATGGCAGAGGTGGTTAGTGATGGGTTGATAGATGCGGTGACGGCGCAGCAGTTCACCGGAGCGGATATGTCCACTAAGCTCAAGCTGCTGGGGGTTGATGTAGCTAGCTTTGGCGACAATTTTGCCAAAACACCGGGGGCCAAGGAATTAGCGGTAACCGACGCGGTGACGGGCACCTACAAAAAACTGGTGGTCAATACCGACGGGACGCTGCTGCTGGGCGGCATTTTGGTGGGAGACGCAGCCGACTATGGTTCGTTATCGCAATTAATGCAAAACCAACTCAAGCTGCCCGCTAACCCGCTGAGCATGCTGGTTCCTGCCAGCGAGGGTAAGACGGCTTCCCTCAGTGTGGAGAATCTGCCGGATACTGCCCAGATCTGTTCCTGCAACAACGTAACCAAAGGCCAAATTTGCGCAGCTATTCAAGACGATCGCATTACAGAACTGCCCGCGCTAAAGAAATGCACGAATGCAGGAACGGGCTGCGGTGGCTGCATGCCCTTGGTGAAAGATCTGTTGAAGTCTGAACTTAAGAAAGCAGGCATCGAGGTCAACAACCACCTGTGCGAACATTTCCCCTATTCGCGCCAGCAGCTATATCATCTGATCCAGGTCGGACAGATTATGACGTTTGACGCCCTACTGGCCCAGTACGGTTCCGGCTATGGCTGCGAAGTTTGCAAACCGACCGTGGCATCGATGCTGGCTTCCACCTGGAATGAATACGTGCTGGAGCGCCCTCACGTAGGGCTACAGGATACCAACGACTCATTTTTGGCCAATATTCAAAAAGACGGCACCTATTCAGTGATACCTCGGATCCCTGGGGGAGAGATTACGCCAGAAAAGCTGATGGTGCTGGCCCAGGTAGCCCAGGAGTTTGACCTGTATGCCAAAATTACCGGCGGCCAGCGGGTAGCCCTGTTTGGAGCACGGGTGGATCAATTGCCGTCGATTTGGCAACAGCTAGTGGATGCGGGCTTCGAGTCCGGCCATGCTTACGGTAAGGCGTTGCGAACCATCAAGTCCTGCGTTGGCAGTACCTGGTGTCGATTTGGGGTGCAGGATTCCACCAAACTAGCCATCGATCTGGAGCTACGTTATCGGGGGTTGAGATCGCCTCATAAGCTCAAGTCAGCGGTGTCGGGCTGCACGCGAGAATGCGCTGAAGCTCAGGGCAAGGATTTTGGCATTATTGCGACGGAGAATGGCTGGAATCTTTACGTGTGCGGCAATGGCGGTATGAAGCCCCAACATGCGGTGCTATTAGCCGCAGATATCGATCGAGAGACTTTAATTCGCTATCTCGACCGGTTTTTGATGTTCTACATTCGCACAGCGGATAAGTTAGAGCGCACGTCTACCTGGTTCAACAAATTAGAAGGGGGACTAGACTATCTCAAACAGGTCATTATTGAAGACTCACTCGGCATAGCCGCAGATCTGGAGAGCCAGATGCAGCACCACGTGGATACCTATCAGTGTGAGTGGGCTGCTACGATTGAAAGTCCTCAACAGACCCAGCGCTTCCGTCACTTTGTCAATACGGATGATGCAGATCCATCGTTGGCATACGTGCAGGAACGAGGCCAAAAACGTCCGGCTACAGAAGCAGAACGAGTCATCTTAAAACAGGGGCAGCGCCTGGTAACTCGCGGTGGCTAATATCAGTTAACGGTTATCCTTTTCTACTTACGATGAGGATGCCGAGTTAAATGCTAGCCACCTCTTTTGTGTAACCTCTTTCTCTTCTTTTTGAATGCCTGGGAACTGTCATGACGCAATCATTGTCAACTCAAGATCAGTCTATTGTGGCTGACGCTAGCCGTTGGATAACCATTTGTTCTCTAAATGCGATCGCCCCTAACACCGGAGTCAGCGCTCTAGTGGAAACAACTCAGGTAGCCATTTTTCGCATAGCTGAAACAGATGAAGTCTATGCGATCGACAACTTTGACCCATTTAGTCAGGCATTCGTGATGTCGCGAGGCCTGATTGGCGATCGCCAGGGAGTATTAAAAGTTGCCTCGCCGATTTATAAGCAAAATTTTGATTTAAAAACAGGAAACTGTTTGGACGATGACAAGGTTAAACTGTCGGTCTATCCTACCCGAGTCGTAGATGGTCAGGTACAGATCCAATTAGATGAGTAACGTTACCTATCTAATTGCCATACTCTAACTCTAATGCTGGCGCATACTTTCTCTCTAGTCAGTTTGCATGAGTGTTGATAGAAAGTCCAACATGTCTTTGTCGTGATAGAGCGTGTGATTACTTACTCAGATTGAGTCTGGCGCATCGCGTAAACATTGAAATTATTCGACAAGGTAGGAAGCAAAGTATTCTTCTCAATCCTTACTTTAAATCCATAGTTTTGGAGCAAATCTCGAAACTGTTCCAGTCTATTATCTATATCGTGAACTTCTGCAACAATTTGTTTTACTTTCGAGCAGTCATCTGACTCTATCCCTTGAATAACAGAAAGCTCTTCTCCTTCTACATCTACCTTTAGTAAGTCAATAGAATCAATAGATAAGTCTTGGATGACTCTTGATAATGTTCTTACTTCACCAAGCACTCGATCGCTTTGAAAAAAATA
>JBCBVC010000141.1:0-9761 GCA_039817845.1 Cyanobacteria bacterium J06642_2 | reverse complement strand
TGGTGTCACCATAGCGACTCATTGCAACCAATGACTCTAAGCACATCTACTCATTACAAAACTGGGATGCACTCGAAAAGCTTTATCTTACTTGGTTTTATAATGGCTCAATCATTATTTCAGAGATTCGTTGCCTGGAACTACTCAAAGAGCTCATTAAGTTCTTCTTTCTGAGGATTTCTCAAACTGTATAGAAGCAATTCCGGAGGTTTAGGCAGTTGGCAAGAATAAAGGTTTTTGCTGTGTTAAAATTTTCGTCAGTAAGCACCTATCATATATCCTACGGCAAACGCTTCTGTCCTGGGGACACATCCTCTACTTTACTCCGCAATGTCAGCTCTGCCAGAAGTTTTTTCAAAAATAGGTTTTCTTTTCTAGTTTGGGCTTGAGGTGGTAGCGCTTGCAATACTTTCGATAAGCCGCAGAACACGTATCTAACGTGATTTCCAACTGCAAAAATGCCAGATGCCATCGAGAAACTCTATCCTGAGTTAGACAATTGTAAATGCTGTAATTACTGAAATCATAGAAAAAGCCTTGCTGAATATGGCTGCTTTCGGATTTCCGTGAATATAACGCGGCGTATTCAACGCGCGATGCTTATCCGAACCTGGGAATCTCGTACAGCGATATCGTTTTTCCCAAAAATGCCCCGTCCAATTCATCATGCGGTTAAAACACATCGCCGAAAACCAGTTCAGCCAATGCATAATTTTGGGTAAGTCATCAGGAGTCTTAGGGGCCAACAAATACTATTGCGGTTGAGCGCTCAGTTAGGACATTCGCTTTGGCTCAAACCCCTTCTGAATAAAGGTTGTGGGATATAGGAAAGTGTATAAGTTCTCTTCAGATGCTATAGACGTGATTACTCATCATGCACAGCTCATAAAGCTTGAACCTAAACTTGTTCCGACATAGCTGAATTGCAAATAGAAAAACTGATTGCATTCAAACTGCGTCAACTGAAACTCTCGATTATTAAAGCGCGTTGTCATGTGGTAACAATATCCACATTTCAACTCCCGAGGTTTACGACCCATTGCGTTATGCCAACGCTTATCACTAAAAAATCTAGCCACCTGTAGAGTTGGCCCAGCGCTATTTCCCGAGCATCTATCGCCCTCAAAAGCCCGTCATAAAACCGATTCACACAAGCTTTTTCAATAGCCGCTAATCCCTCTTATTTTATCCAAGCCACTTTGGAAAACGCTTCGTTTGACGAATCTGAAACTATCAAATCTTTCACAGAAGCCGATCGTACTTCCAACCCCATCTCCTCCGCGATCGCCTAAGCAGGCTGTTCAATAAACACCAGATCGCTCCCATCCACCTCCGCTAGCCGCACCCGCACCAACTCCGCATCCGACGTGGGCAACACCTTCCCCACATAGTCCGGATGAATCGGCAACTCTCGGTGCCCCCGATCCACCAACACCGCTAACCGCACGCACTCCGGTCGCCCAAAATCATTCAACGCCTCCAACGCCGCCCGAATCGTCCGCCCGCTATAAATCACGTCATCCACCAACACCACCTGCCGATCCGTCAAATCCCCCGGAATATCGCTAGGATTCGGCGTGCGCAACCGCGATCGCATCAAATCGTCCCGATAAAACGTAATATCCAACGCCCCCACATCCAACCCGGGCGTCTCCTCGCTATCTCCCGCAGCCCCGTCCAACTCCGTCAGCCGATACAGCGCCGCCATATGATGCGCCAGCCGATGCGCCAACGGCACCCCACGGGTCCGAATTCCCACCAACACCACCCGACTCAGATCCGGATGCTGCTCCACAATTTCTGACGCCAGCCGAGTCAGCGTGCGCCGAAACTCGGCCGCATCCAAAATTTCAACTCGATCGAATTGGGGTGATTGCGGGGAAGATGTCATCGTCATTTATGCGATCGCGATCGCAGACAAGCGCCTCGAACCGTGCTGGCTGAGATTATCACCATAAATCATTCCCAGATTGCTGGATAACGCATCCAATTCTGTCTGTTCGTACACTGGATTGCTAATAAAGATCGCCCATATTAAGTAAAGTTCAACAAACTCTTATTTTTGCCGTTGTTGCCGGGATGAACTTCATTATGTCCGAACTGAGTCATACGCAAGTGCTTCCCGTGTCGCCCGTGCTGCACGCCCAGCCTGGCACCGAAGAGTGGCCAGCAAAAGTAACTAGCACCGACATCGACGCCCTCCTGAACACCGCCGCCGAAGAGCGCATCTGGCAAGACACCCTCACCCGCAACTGGCCCCTAGTGATGCTGGCGGTTCCCTGCCTCGTCCTAGCCGCCGTTATCGGCTGGGTATCGCGTCCATAGGCACTCGCGCGTTGCCAGTCAAACTTTAACGACTGAGGCCGTAGGCCCAGTAAGCATATCGTCCGGAAATGAGTAGCAGTAAGGCGATCGCGCTCCATCCTTTCCACGTCAACTTTTGCGGTCTGCCATAGCATCCGTCAAGCTGCTTAGAACGTTTTGGCTACCCAGAACCTAGGCGCAGTCAGGGCCTCTGTGTCCTGACTAAAACGTCAAGAGCAATAAGTCGATATGCGCAAAGGGCGAGAGGCAGTAAAATGCCCAACTCAATCCTCAAGTTGTAGAATCAGCATTGGCGCGAGCTGGAAACTAAGCACCGCGTGCGTGATTCGCAGCCCGTCGTGAGCGCGGGGATGCAGAAATGGCACCACGTAGTCTAGGTCTGGCGCGATCGCGCAAAACGTAACTCACCCCATCTACAGCCAAGAGTCGCGCTCAGAGCCGCGTCGGAATTTTGGCGAGTTTGAGATGGTAGCGATCGCGGCTCCGATGAGGCCGTGTCCGAAGAGAGAGGACATGCTCGAAAATTCTCTATAATTTGCATTCATCAGAGCGATGGCGTGTCAGAGCTTCAATCGCGTAGGCGTTGCTCTGGATGAGTGTTTGGACCCGCTCGAATTCTGGTTGATTGACCGCCTGGTAATGCTTCAGCGTCTCTTGCCGCTGCCCAATTTGTCGCTCTTGTCGCGCGATCGCCTCCACATTGTTATGACTGGTCTAGAGATTTAGCAGAGCCAATTCGCGCATCCGATCTAGCTCGACGCGAATACTGGTGACATCGCAAAGTCCAAATAAACTAGTACTAAATGGTTTGCCATACTACCTGAGGTCTCAACTCAGATGTATCAGCGCATCCGTTTCATATCAATTGTCAGTTACCTCCTGCCGATCGCCCACTGGAGCTCCTGTGTCTTTCAAGCCTGACTCCATACCCGCTGATGGTTGGCGATCGCGCTGGCAGCAGTTTCGCGACGACGTGCGGGCTTTTCAACGCCGACCGATTTTAACGGAAGAGTCGATTCCGCTGCGAGTTGGCGTTCAGCTTCTCGTCTCCGTCGGCATTCTCGCCACAGACGTTGCCGCAGGCACCAGCACCAGCCTGTGGGCGATTCCATTAGGAGGGATTGGGGCGTGGTGGAGTTGGCATCGCCGCCGCAAAAATAACTGGCTGTTCAAAACCTTTTTGGCCTTTGCCATGCTGGGCATTCTGGCCCTGTTTTTCTCCCGCCTGGTCGGCCAACTGAACGACACCCGACTCGTCCTGGCCGAGCTGCTCGTCCAGCTGCAAGTGCTGCACAGCTTCGACCTGCCGCGCCGTAAAGACCTCGGCTACTCCATGGTCATCGGCCTCATTTTGCTCGCAGTGGCAGCCACCCTCAGTCAAACTCTCACCTTCGCGCCATTTTTGGGCCTGTTTCTCATCGTGGGGCTACCCTGCCTCATGCTGGACTATCGTTCGCAGCTGGGCCTGCCCGTCCAGTTCTGGCCGCCCCGGCGCTGGGGACTCTCCGGGTTTGAGGTTATACGACTGAGTGCAGTGGCGATCGCCCTCGGTCTGGTTTTGTTTCTGGCCATGCCCCGCCTGCCAGGATTTCAAATTCAGATGCTGCCCGTCAGCGGATCCATCGCGCTGCCGGACGACTTCGACAGCTCCCAAGTGTTCAATCCCGGCCTTGCCAACAGTAATTTGCTCGACAGCGGCGACCTCAGCGATGCCGAACTGGATGCTCTGTTACAGGCTGACGGCGGCGAAGCCACTATCGATACGTATTTCGGTTTCAGCAATCGACTGGATTTAGGATTGGCCGGTCGCGTCCGTGTCGAACCGCGTACGGTGATGCGCGTCCGCTCGCAAGCGCCCTCCTTTTGGCGCATGGTGGCCTTCGACCGCTACACCGGCACCGAATGGCAGGTCTCTCGCCGCGACGAAGCCGTAACGCTGGACCGCGCCCCCTCCGGTCGTTTTCGCCTGCGCGCGCCACTCACGCGCTTACCGCAAGAACAAGTCGTGCAGACCTACACCGTCACCTATCCCCTACCCAGCACAATTCCCTCCGTTCAGGCCCCGAACGCGATCATTTTTCCTTCTCCCAAAATTGGTCTCGATGCCGAAGGCAACCTTCGATCGCCCGTCGGCTTACCTGAGGGACTGACCTTCTCGGTTATTTCCCAAGTTCCCCGCCGCGATCGCACCCGCCTCAAAGAAGCAGTCGTTGCCCTCGATGCCGAAACGAGCGCTCACTACCTGCAGTTACCTGACGACCTCGATCCACGCATCTTGCCGCTGGCCGAGGAAGTGACGGCAGACATCGTCGCTCCGTTCGACAAAGCCCTCGTCCTGGGGCAGTATCTGAAGCAAAATTATCGCCTGCTAGTGACGCCGCCGCTCTCCCGCGATCGCGAAGCGGTTAGTACCTTTCTATTCGAGCAAGAAGGAGGCCGCTCCGAACAGTTTTCTACGACCCTAGCCGTCATGCTACGATCGCTCGGTATTCCCGCGCGGCTGGTCGCCGGATTTCAGCCCGGACGCTTCAATCCCTTCACGGGGTACTACGTCGTCAACAACACCGATGCCAGCACCTTAGTCGAAATCTACTTGCCCACTTACGGCTGGTTTCTCCTCGATCCCGTGCCCGGACGAGATCTGCTCCCTCCCACCCTGTCCGATACTGAACCCTTTAGTGCCATCAAAGCCTTCTGGACTTGGTTTGCCGGACTGCTGCCTCCCCCCGTTGCCGCGTGGTTTGGCCATGCCTTTACCTGGCTTTTCGGCGGTATATTTGCCCTCTGGCAGCGCTTCACTGCTTGGATGCAAGCGTTGGGATGGTGGAGTAGTCTGGTCGGCCTGGGAATAGGATTCGCCCTCGTGCTGTTGGGCGTGGGATTAGTCGTGGTGGCGCGATCGCTGCTGTGGCAAGCACGCCTGTCTGCGCTCGCACCAGTAGAACGGCTCTACGCGCGTCTCGTACGTCGTCTAGAGCGCCAGCTATCTCTGCGCAAATATCCTCACCAAACCCCACAGGAATTTCTCGATTTGGCCTGCGTTCATCTCTCGGAGGACGCGCGCGCGCTGGCTACTGACATCACGCGCGCTTATGTGTGCTGGCGATACGGCGATCGGGCTCCAGCAGCTGACGATTTGCACCGTTGGCAACAGCAATTCCAGCAACTACGGGCGAGAAGTCAATCGAGCACAGGGGTGATCGATGACCTGTAGCGGGAGTTGTCAAAGCGCGGAAAGAAATGGCAGTATGGTTAAGCGCTAGTCGCAGCCTTGCTTCCAGGGTTGCGTGCGGCCAGCCCAATATGGGTCGATGCCCGAGTGGTTAAAGGGGGCGGACTGTAAATCCGCTGGCTATGCCTACGTTGGTTCAAATCCAACTCGGCCCACCATTTCAGGCCTTCATAGCTCAGCGGTAGAGCACTCCCTTGGTAAGGGAGAGGTCACGAGTTCAAGTCTCGTTGAAGGCTTCACAAGTCACACGAAATAGCGAAAAAGGCGATCGCAAATATAGCGAATTGCAGGGGTTGGGTTTGATGTGTTTCGTTTCTAGGATATGGATATTCCTTGCAGGCAGCATGCCCAATTGCTTCAGATGTTGTTTCTTTCCTGAGGCAGTCTCCCAACACTATCTTCTCTATTTCCAAATCGTTCAATTAAAAAGTCAACCAGCAGTCTAATTTTGAGCGATAAATGTCGATTAACTGAATACATGATGTGAATAGAAAGTCCTGAAGGATGATAGTCTGGCAGCACTATCTGCAAGGTTCCGGCTTGGAGCGCACGATCCACAATAAAACGGGGCAGGAGGACAATACCTAACCCGCGCATGGCTCCGGCCATAAGTGCCTCGCCGTTATTCGAACACAGGACGCCACTGACCGTCACGGTATGCTCGCCATCTACTCCTGTTAAAGTCCATCGTTTTTCAATTGCAACCTGTCCGTAATGCAGGCAGGAGTGAGCTCGAAGCTCTCTCGGATGCTTCGGTCTACCCTGCTTTTCTAGGTAATTTGGAGCTGCGCACAGTACTCGTTCGGCACGAGCTAACGGTTGGATGAATAAGGCAGACGAAGGTCGCGGTTCGGCAATGCGTACCGTCACGTCAAATCCTTCCTCAATGGGATCGACAAAGCGATCGTTGAGCGTTAGCTGAACTTGGAGATCGGGATATTGTGCCGTAAAGTCGGCGATCGCGGGAGCCAAATGCATAGTGCCAAAGGTCATGGGGGCATTGATACGTAGACTGCCTTGAGGTTCGGCCTGAAGTTGCCTGACAGAGTGCTCTGCCTCTTCCCAGCTCGCCAAGATCTCTACGCAACGCTCGTAGAATGCCAGTCCAGTTTCTGTCGGTCTAACTGTCCGCGTACTGCGATGTAAAAGCTGAACATTCAGTTCCTTTTCTAACGCAATCACCAGTTTGTTCACGGCTGAGCGTGAAAGCCCCATTTGACGTGCAGCAGCAGCAAATCCTCCAGAAACTACAACTTGAGTAAAAGCTCGTATCTGTTCGAACTTATCCATCATCGATTCTCCACATTGTCTCTATATTGGATACAGTGAGTTTCCAATATGAGATATTGTCATTTCTTTAAACTCAACTCATAATCATCCCAGATGGATCAATTGTTCAATTCAACTGTTTATTGACCGCAAATAAGGAGAGTTTACGATGTCTACTTCGTTCGAATATCGTCGGTTGGATAAGAACAATGCTGCTGTACTTTTAATCGATCATCAAGCAGGTCTGGTCTCACTAGTGCAGGACTATCCACCCAATGAATTCAAGAACAATATTCTCGCTCTTGCTAATGTAGCTAAATTTTTTAACCTGCCAACTATTTTGACTACCAGCTTTGAAACTGGCCCCAACGGCCCTATTGTTCCGGAGTTGAAGGAACTATTTCCCGATGCGCCTTATATCGCTCGGCCCGGACAAATTAATGCCTGGGATAATGAAGACTTTGTCCAAGCTGTTAAAGACACGGGTAAGAAACAATTAATTATTGCAGGCGTTGTCACTGATGTTTGTGTCGCGTTTGTTGCGCTCTCTGCCTTGGAATCTGGTTACGAAGTGTTTGTCGTTACGGATGCGTCTGGCACGTTTGACGGCTCCGTTCGTGCTGCTGCCTGGTCGCGGATGAGCAGTGCGGGCGTTCAGTTACTCAATTGGTTTGCTGTAGTTTGCGAGCTTCATCGCGATTGGCGTAATGATATTGAAGGATTGGGCAATTTGCTTTCTAATCACATTCCCTTATATCGAGGGTTGATGATTAGCTACGCCGCCCTCGCAAAAAAGTAAGTGAATTTGGAGCGTATCTAGCACTTGCTCTCGAATAAGAAGAATGGCGGTTTGGGGAGATGTTAGATACGTTCTTTAATTCTCGGAAAAGTCAAGCTCTTTTTTCTGTTTGCTAGAAAGGTTTCAAGGTATAGCCAGGGTTCCTTGAAGATGTCAGTGAATGATACTGATAGCGATTTGGGCAGTCGCAGCCAACATGTTACGGCTGTCATCACCCATCGAGTCAGAGCAGGTCTGACGCAGGAATACGAGGATTGGATTAAGGGGATCTCGGCAGCTGCTCGTGCATTTGAAGGGCATATGGGGGTAAGCATCCTTCGCCCCCAATCAGATGCTCAGCCTGACTACGTTATCGTGCTCCAGTTTGATACTTGCGATCTCCTCACAGTCTGGCTCAATTCGGAAACTCGGAATACATGGCTCGAAAGGGTGCAATCCCTGATTGAAGAACGGGAGAACATTCAGATTTTAACGGGGCTAGAATCCTGGTTTCAGCTACCTAAGCAGGGAGGAGTTGCAGCACCAAAGCGATACAAACAAGCCATTTTGGTTTGGATCGGAGTCATGATTGTGGCGTTATTCGTAAGCCCCCTCATTGCGCCGTTGCTCGAACTTCTGCCCTGGCTCATGGGAGTTGCTGTGAATGTGGCAATAACTGTGGGGTTACTCTCTTACGTCATCATGCCTCAGTTAACTCGACGGTTCAGAATCTGGTTATATGCCGACTGAGTGGTAACTTTGCTTCAAATTTCGCTGTTTGACTTGACTTCAATATCCTACAAATTCCGTGAGTCAGTTCTCATGAGTGGTGCCATCACAACTCTCATCAAACCGCACGTTCAGGATCTCGGCGGGTTTGAAGCCCGGCGGCTATTACCTAACGAGCGGCAAAATATGGTCGGTCCATTTATCTTTTTTGACCATTTGGGACCTGCGATATTCCCTCCTGGAAATGGCGTTGACGTGCGTCCCCATCCCCACATCAATCTAGCCACGGTGACTTATCTATTTGAAGGCGCGTTACTCCATCGCGACAGTTTGGGAACTATCCAAGAAATTCGGCCCGGTGAAGTGAACTGGATGACTGCAGGGAGAGGAATTTCTCATTCCGAGCGATCGCCAGATCGCGATCGCGCTTTGCAATCGACACTGCACGGCATCCAGATCTGGGTGGCTTTACCAGAAGAAGCCGAAGAAACCGAACCTGATTTCTACCACTATTCAGCTACCGATATTCCTACTTGGGAAAGCAGTGGCACAATTGTCAAACTGATTGCTGGCGAAGCGTACGGACACATTTCTCCTGTTAAAATCTTTTCTCCCATCCTCTATCTCGACCTCCACTTCCCGGCGAGTGGAAGTTTTACTTTGACAGCCGACTATAGTGAACGAGCGGTTTACAGCGTAACTGAAGGGCTGGCGATCGATGGCGTTCCTCTAGAACAGCATTGCTTTGCAATTTTAGAGCCGAACCGAGCTGTTGAAATTACCACGAATGGACCCGGTCGCTCTGTAGTCATCGGTGGAGAGCCATTGGGCACGCGGTACAAATGGTGGAATTTTGTTTCAAGCCGATCGGAACGAATTGACCGAGCCAAACAAGACTGGAGAGATCGGAAGTTTGGCGTAATTCCAGACGAAACAGAATTTATCCCCCTACCAGAACATTTGTGAAAGTAATCTCAAAAAAGGATGATCTCAACTCACTACACCTCTCTCAAATGAAGGAATGGAAAATCAAAAGTTAATGTATGGATATTTTCAGCGTGATAGGAGCTTCTGACTTATATTGCGTCTATCTGGATAAGTTGGAGAAAAGATTTATACAAAAGCGTAATTATTGTCTGTCTCGGAGTAGTTTTGCGAGCGCAACATTTATGCTGAATCCCACAGAGAAAAGGCGATCGCGAAGATGAAATTTCTATAATTAGAGTGACATAGTTCGAGGAGGTGAAAGATGACTCCCTTCCGAGCGATCGCCGGATTAGCTGGTGCACTCGTACTGTCCCCGATCGTTGCTTTTTCCGCCTTTACCCAGACTATTAGGTTGGGTGAGGGTATCGAGTTTGACTTGTCTGAGCCCGAAAAAGAAACCGAATATCGTGTCTCAACGGAGGATGGCAAGCTGGATTTCGA
>JBCBVC010000140.1:0-9932 GCA_039817845.1 Cyanobacteria bacterium J06642_2 | reverse complement strand
AATAAGCTGAGTTCATACTCATTTTTTTTCTCCAAGAAATTGGTAGTAAATGATTTTGCCTGCCCAGGCTATATCCAATGAAATCAACCAGTGAGTTGAGAAGAAAGAGGGCTATGTGTCTGAAGTGCTTTTCAGAGAGTAATCTGAGTAAAATATACCTGACATAAATCAATCCATGATTCATGTCTTTCTTGGCTGTGAGTCGGTGAGCGTTCGAGCTTCGCGAACGGTACACTCCAGTGTCAAAGTATCGTTGCAGCCTCTGTATTGGAGAGTACGAGTGCGAGTGAATTACCACTGCATCTGATACGTACTTGATTCTGTAACCGCTGGATTTAGCTTTAAGAGCATATATGGCATCTTCGCCCATGATTTCAGTCTCGATAAAACCACCCAAATCTCTAAATATTGACATGCGGTATGCTGCGCATGAGTTGGATAGAAAGTTTGGTGCGAGAGGCGGCAGGTATTCTCCTGGATTTGAACGATTTAATGATAGATCTGGGTATTTAAATTCTCGTTCTAATCTTTCCAGTATGGCGGCATTTCCGCGCGGTATTTGGCGAGCATAGGTGGCGGCAACGTTTTTGTCAGCAAAAGGAAAAAGTAACTGTGTAAATAGATCGTCATTCAATGGGCGAGCGTCTTGCGTCATAAAAACAACAAAGTCGGAGGTGCATAAATCCAGGCAAAGATTACGTGTTTTACCATGATTAAACGCAGCTCTTTCGATTGAAAATACTGTGAATCCTGCCGAACGAATATAGCTTGCCGTACCATCATTACTACTTGAGTCAATAAAGATAGCTTTTGCTGGCGAGAGCTTCGGCAATAATTCAGGCAAATACTTGCGAGCATTTAAGGTAGGTATAACTATTGTATAAGAATATGCTGTCGGATCTAGCGTATTCTGTTTGTCTGCTTTTGCTCGTTGTTCAAAGACTTGCATCTTTACTCACTCCATAACCTTCTATTGCCGCAAGAGTATGCGCCAGTTCAAGTAAACAAGTTGTCATGAGTGAGGCCCATGTGTTCTAACTCTCCAAAAGCAACATGGAAGGTAATTTTGAAAGTGCTCAGCAAAGCTCACCGTTATGACAGTTGTTTTAGATGAGGTCTAGCCGAGCTATCACTGTTATCTAATAATTTCTTCTGATGGCACAGGTTTATCAACATTCGCCTTGTCTCAACTTGACAGTAAATTCTTACGATTTAAGCATTAAGGCTGAGCGTGAGGCAATAGTTTAGCTGAAATAAACAGAGTCAGACATGGCAGGTAGGCGGTAATATTCCCCTCGAATCTAGGTTCTTACACACTTGATATCGGTTACAGGAGCGAAAAGCTGTCTTTTCGCGCTGCATGCGATACATGCACGAAGTGTATCAAGCTGTCGTACCTTCGTCATATGGAATTGCGGAAATCAGCACTTACGAAGGTAAAAATGCTACCAATTACGCTGTGCAGTCCGATGTGCCTTGATGGTCAACAAGGTTCATATAACTAAAACCGCGAACGCAAGATAATGTGGTCCAAATGAGAACGTTAAGTCTGCCATCTAAATACACGGCATCCATAAACCCCGAGCTGAAGTAGCAAGTGAGTGCTAGACAAATTCCTAGGATAGGATACTCGGTTCCAGGGTGTTGTAATCGCCAGCGATGCCACGCTTGCCATCCACCAAGCCAAATCCAGCCCCATATAATCAGAAATAAGATGGCAAGTGCCCAGCCACCTCCTGCCGCAATATTCAATAGGAGATTGTGAGCGTGGGTCAGTGCTTCTCTAGGTGGCGGAACTTGTGATTGGTAGATTTGGCCAAAACTTTGCCAACCCCATCCTGTCAACGGACGTTCGAGGCTCAATTGCCACGCCAGCTGCCACAATTCCCAGCGAGTGACTGCGGCAATGTGTGCGAGCGTGCCGGGTACAAATGAGTCTATCAATCGCTGCCAAATAGCGGCTGGCACGATCGCTCTCAACCCTGGAAAGCCCAATGCTGCTCCGACGGGGAGCAAACAAGCAAGGATTGCTCCGAACGTCCATCTCCAACGTCGTTCGATGATGAGAGCCAGGAATACTCCTAGTAATCCGATTAACCAGCCATTTCGTGAGGTCGTTAGAATCAGCAGCGGTAATGCTATGCCAAAGGCAACTACTTGAACGACTGTTTCTACGCAAAGCTGTTTGGGGCGAGCCATCCACAATCCCCAGGCGATTGCTCCCACTATTACTAGATACACCGCAAGGTGATTAGGGCTGCTAAACACCGACGTGGGTCTGCCACTGATAAAACGCAGTTTTATCACGCTAACAATAGGGATAAGCTCCAGTCTGCCCTCCCAACCCCAAATTGCTTGTCCGAGTCCCAATAGCGATACTGGCAGGCTGCTCGTAACGATCGCTTGTAAACAGGGTCGAATGCGCTCGGAACGGGAAAGGAATTGAGTAATGAGTACGAAATAACCGAGAAACGGCAAGTAATTAAACATGCCCAACCAACTGCTTGCCGTGTTGTGGGTCGCAGTGACAGCCAGAATCGCGATGGCTTGCAAAGACAAGAGTTGATACAAGCGACGATCGCCACCTTGCCAGCCTCGTTGCCTCAGATTTAAAAATCCGCTAGTCAGGAGTAGCAATGCGCTGAAGAAAAAAGCGATCGGGAGAATCGCCAAACTCGCGATCGCCAATTGTAAAGGGAGGTCGGGTGCAGGAGACGTTCGGCCGGAAACCAAGAGCTGGCTCCAACAAAGCTAGAGAACATGGGGATGCAAGATGTGAGAGAAGGTGCGGCTTACTGCTCTTCTAGTTCAGCCCGCATTTCAGCCAGCTCAATATCAAGTTCGGAAGGAGGTTCGGATTTTGTATCCGACGATTCGCTACCCTGACTGAGAGCTTTTTGGGGATCGTTGCCCCCGCTGAGTGCCACTTGAGCTTTTAGATTAGCGAGGTCGGCGTCGATATCGAGACCGCCCGATTCCAGGGCAGCAAACTGACTTTCCAAAGCATCACCCGAAAGCTCTGCTACAGCGGCAGATTGAGCTTCAAGCGCGTCTACTTTTTCTTCCATGCGCTCGAAGGCGGCAAAGGAGGAGGTCGTGTCGACTTTACCCAGGACTTCGTTAATTTGCTGGGAAGCCTTGGCAGAGCGCGCTCGAGCAATCAGCATGTCTTTCTTCGTCTTTGCTTCAGCAATCTTGCTCTCCAACTTGGTCATGTTGTTCTTGAGTGCGCTAACCTGCTGGTTTTGTTGATCGAGCTGTTGCTTGAAGCCGAGAGCCGTCTCTGAGAATGTTTTCTTGCGCAGGAGAGCCTCGCGGGCCAACTGTTCGTTATTGTTGCGCAGAGCTAATTCGGCACGGCGCTGCCACTCATCGACGTTTTTCTGAGATTGCTGATATTGGCGCTCCATCCGCTTTTGGCTGGCGATCGCCGTTGCGACAGCTTGACGCATCTGAATCAAGTCTTCTTGCATGTCGCTGATGGTTTGATTCAGGATCTTCTCGGGATCCTCGGCTCCGCTGACGAGCGAATTCATGTTGGCGCGAACAATCCGACTTACGCGATCGAACAATCCCATGCGTTCGTATCCCCTTTGGTCCTGGCTATCCTAAGATACAACTTTCGCTCGGCAGTCGGCTGCTAACCGGCCAACACGGAGTTACTCCCATAACATCCTAACGATTGAAGATCGTCATGCTTGTCAATCTCTTATTCTTTTCCAAGATTTCTGCATGCAAAGACTTCGGTAGTGTTGCAAATCCTGACTGCGTCTGGGCGTGAGTAGCGCAACATAATTATTTGGGGTCCAGAGTTAATGCGATCGCGCTCAATGCAAACGTAGCTGCCGTCACGGCTCTCAAGACTCGCGGCCCTAACGTCACGACCGTCCATCCCGATGCCACGGCTAAAGCAATTTCTTCATCCGTCCAGCCACCTTCCGGTCCGATCGCGACGCTTAGAGGTTGGGTCTGGCAAGTATCCGAGGCGATCGCTTGGGGCAGCGACGGGGCTGCTGCCCGGGCAACAGCAATTAGGCGAGTTTCGAGCATAGTTCGAGGCGCTCGTTGAGCCCAAGGCTGTGGAGTAGCAATTGCCGGAACGTAGACCCGCTCGCACTGTTCGGCTGCTTCGCGAGCGATCGCTTGCCACCGCTGTACTTTATTTGCCCCGGGCTTGACTGGGGATCGCGCAGCGAGTACGGGGTCGATAGACGTCACGCCCAATTCGGTTGCTTGGCGCAGCACCTCGTCAAAGCCCTGTTTTGGGATGCCCGCGACCAAACGTACTGTTCTGGAGAGTTCGCGCGGTTGTGGCTCGAGCTCGGCAATCGCGATCGCCTGAGGAGCTTGCCATTGCATCAGCCACAGCTTGCCCGTACCGTCGAAGGCTAAAAATTCGTCTCCCCAGCGCAAGCGTCGCACCCGGCGCAGGTAATGTTCTCGATCTTGAGGGAGGCTCAGCCTCTGAGAAGGTTCCAGATTGGATAACGCCCCCTCGGACAATGCGAGGCGCGGCAGGCGCTTCAGCTGCGCCGGAGTTTCAGGCAGGCCCATTCTCCTCGCGTCCTCTGCGATATCATCGTCCAACCTGCTGCGGTCATAGCTTCTGTCACGGCCTCGATCTGCGATTGAATGAGACCACTCAATACAATCCAGCTATCAGCCCGAGCGATCGCGGCGAAGTGCGGTGCAAGAGGAATAATGACTTCGGCCAAGATATTACAAACAATGCCGTCTGCAGGGGTGGGAATAACTTCAATACTGCCTAGGCATACAGAGATAGTCTCGGTTAGCTGGTTGCGATCGCAATTGGCTTTGGTTACTTGCACCGCTTGAGGCTCAATATCGACGGCATACACGCGGTGCGCCCCTAATTTGGCCGCTCCTAGGGACAAAATGCCCGACCCACAGCCAATATCTGCCACGGTTATAGGAGGAGCGTCTGTCGCGAATATCTCAGCCAATGATTCCAAGCACATTTGCGTGGTTGCGTGTTCACCCGTCCCGAACGCAACGCCAGGGTCGAGCAGCAGGACGTGACGGTCTTCGTGGGGTGGAACGTCCAACCATACCGGACAAATAACAAAGCGATCGCCAATAAAGACCGGATGCCAATGTTCTTTCCAAGTATTGGCCCAGTCTTCTGAGTCTAAGTGCGTCCAGTGCAGCACGGGCGAGGGTAATGAAACTGCAGCAGTATCGGCGACAAGCTGGCTAGCTAGAGTCTCCAAATCTGTCGGACTAAACTGCTCTTGTGGGGCATAGGCTCTCACCCTAAGGCGCTCGTTCTCAAGCTGACTGACAGTGCCCTTACAGCCAAACTCTCGCAGCCGCCAAAAGGCTACGTCCTCAGCATCAGGATCGAGGTCGAGCTGTAATTCCCACCACGCTGACGCCATGCACCGATCGCCCTACCTGTATTCACAATGAACAGATTCGCTCAGTCTTGAATATATTCGCTGCCATCTCGTAGCGCGAACTCGGCCTTGATAAATTCTCGACCGAGATAAGCGGCATGACTCAGCTGCGAGACAATCGGCTCGTCTAACTGCTCGAATAGCTGCACGCACAGTTCCTTTGCGGTGCGACCCGAGTAAACGACGGGAGCAGCTTGCTCGCTAATCTTACCTTTAGCAGGGAGAGGCTTCCCTGTATTGGGGTCAATCGCAAATCCATCTGCGTTCACCACCACGCTGAAGTGCTTGGCGCAAATGACATTGCGCTCGCGATCGACATAGATGACAAAATAGCCAGCCGGATCGAGATAAAGGTGGCGGCGGGAAAGTTCGTCGTCGATGGCAGCCAAAGCTGATGCCGTGGGAGGAGCGCTGCCAATGGGAGGAGATATCGCCATGTGGAGTGAAGAAGAAAACGCGATCGCGCATACAAACCTGCATTAACTATTGTGGCAGATGAAGAAACACGATCGCGTGCTGCACAGCTCAGCAGTGGCAACGGTTGAGCGCAGCGACTTGCCAGAAAAGATATTGCTAGTACGTGCGAATGCTGATGTGTGCGAATTTAGAGCAGCGGGAAGAAATGACCAATCGGACCTTGACCGCCACCGATGGCTAGTGGGTGCATAATAGCCTGGGTAACGTATTGTTTGGCCAACCTAGCTGCCTCCCAGGAGGCCTGCCCGAGGGCAAGTTGTGCGGCGATCGCAGCAGACAGAGTACAACCGGTACCGTGGGTGTGGCGGGTCGGGATAGGGGGTGTGGCGAGTATTTCCAAGTTTTCGCCGTCAAACCAAACGTCTGTGCCGCGGGCATCACCGGGTAAACTCCCTCCTTTCACCAGAACGGCTTGCGGCCCCATATGCAGGATGCGACGAGCTGCAACTTCCATATCAGCCACGGACTGTACGGACATGTCGGCCAATATTTCGGCCTCGTAACGGTTGGGGGTGAGAATGCGAGCAAGCGGTAGCAGGCGATCGCGCATCACGGCTATGGCATCGTCGTCGAGTAACTGCGCTCCCGTCCGCGACACCATAACGGGGTCGACTGCAATTGCACTCAGCTCCCATCGCTCCAGCGCTGCCACCACTGCTGTGATGATGTCGCAATTGAGCAACATCCCTGTCTTTACGGCCTGTGCGCCAATATCTGCCACCACGGCCTCAATTTGAGCGACGACGGCCGCAGCTGGCAACGCGTCGACACGACTCACCCCCAGCGTGTTTTGGGCTGTAACGCAGGTAATTGCGCTAGTGCCGTGAACCAGGTGAAATGAAAATGTGCGCAAGTCCGCTTGAATCCCAGCACCACCACCGCTATCCGAACCGGCGATTGTTAAAGCCACTGAAGGAGTGAGTTCGGTTGGGAGCAGCTCAGACACGCAGGTTCCTCAATCGCGATGGCTGAGCATAAGGAATCCTGCCCCGAGGCTGAACCCGCCGATAAATAGCCAGATATCGATAGAATTTTTCCGACTCGCGGGTTCTAACGCGGCTATGCATAAGGCTAGCAATCCCCAAATCACCAACCCAATGGTTAAGACGAGCAGCGATCGCGCAGGTTGCGAGGTGCGATCTGTTGACTTGGGCAGCGCAGATGGACTCACAAGGGGATCTGCCGCAGGGGAAGTGGAGTCGGTTGAAGAAGAGGCCATCGCCGCGATTGCTCCTGAATTGAGATGACAGGCAAAGGAAGTACGTCAGGTCAGGATTAAGCTTTGGAGTCTTTCGGCACCTTCACCGTTGCTCCGCAGATGCCCCCTGTTCCCAACCCCAGCAACAGCCAGCCAATCTCGGTTTTGGCAGAAGAGAGCAAGATAAACCCCAAAATAATAATTAGCAGACTCGCCCCATACCGAACATAGCTATCGATGCGGCGACGCCAACGCCGCTCGCGAGTACCCTCTTCCCGCACTTTCAACGCGTATAGGGCTTGCTGAGTAGCAGTCAACTCAGAAAACACCTGGGATATCACTTTGAGCTCTTCATCAGTTTCAGCTGCAGCCAACCGATTTGCTGCTTGCGCACAAGCCGTATCGACCGTAGTGGAGTAAGTCAATCCCGAACGCAACGCCACAGTCGTCGTCGGCCGTACTGTCATTTTGCGCTTGCTAGAGTCAGGGTTATTAAGTTCTCGAGTCATCTCACTCTCATCGAGCTAGAACATTCAATCCGAAAGGTGAAGGCTTGGAGATATGAATCGGCGCTCTATTGGGAAACTTAACTTCATGTCATCCCGTCAACAGTAGCAACTGGGGATGTCTGGCACTACTGATACCATCTCACTTCCCCAAAACCGCAGCACAGCAACAATCCCACACATCTCGCGATCGCATATAATTCGGCATCGAAATCTATAGCATCGTGACGGCGATTGAAGCTTTGTACGCATTATTGCCATGCTTGCCGTGCCTGAGTTACAACAATACTTGTGGAATTTGCACAAGCGGAGGACACAATGAGCAGTCAGATCTTAGAAGTTGCAGCAGCTATTTCTACCGATCCAGAGAAGCAGAAGTTAGTTATGCAACACTGGGCGCAGACGAGCTTGGATTTAGGTCGCCTCGATCGTTTCCAATTTCTCTGCGAGGTCTATCACCTCGACCGACATCCCGCCTACCATCAAACTCTGGCAGATTTGACGCGGGCCCTCACTTAGCTGACGTGCGTCTCAAGATCCTGAATTCGACTCGGCTCCAGTAGCTATTGGTTTTCGAGAGGGTTCTGGTGCCCCATCAGCTGCCGAGAATGTCTCCGATGGTCCGGTGATCAGTCGAGCGCCGCGTTTGCGAGTGAAATAATTCCAGCCCCATTGCATCAACACCAATAGCTTGTTGTCGAATTCGACCAGATAATAGATATGGACGAACGTCCAGACAAACCAAGCGGACCAGCCTGCTATTTTCAGTCGGCCCAAGTCAGCAACGGCGGCATGACGACCGATGACGGCTAAGCTGCCTTGATGAGCGTAATGAAAGGACGATGGGGTCTTGCCTTTCCAGCGCTGTTGCAGCAGTCGAGCAACATAGCGGCCCTGTTGCATGGCAACTGGAGCCAATCCGGGTAAGGGTTTGCCTTCATCTTGATGGGCATAATGGGCCAGGTCGCCGATGACAAACAGGTCGGGATACTCTGGGATACTTAAGTCGGGTGCAACCATGACGCGACCCGTACGGTCGATTTCGACTCCCGTTCGTTCGGCAATAACGCGACCTATCTTTGACGCTTTCACGCCTGCTGCCCATAATGTTGTCCGCGTGGCAATATTTCCTTCGCGATCGCCGCTGCGAAATCGGACAGCATCATCGTTAATCTGAGTCACGAAGGTACTGGTTCTGATTTCAACCCCCAATGTCTCTAATGAGCGCGTCGCCCGCTCGGAAAGATCGATTGGATAAGGCGGCAAAACGCGATCGGCTCCCTCTAGTAGAATGATGCGGGCGTCAGACGTATTAATGCTGCGGAAATCGTCCACTAATGTGCCGTGAGCCAGTTCGGCCAATGCCCCTGCCAGTTCCACCCCGGTCGGCCCGGCCCCAACAACGACAAATGTTAGCCACGCTTGTCGCTTGACGGGATCGGTTTCTTTCTCGGCCGCCTCAAATGCTGAAAAAATTCGCCGCCTTACTTCCAACGCATCTTCAATGGTCTTCATACTGGGAGCCCGTTCTTCCCAGTCATCGTTCCCGAAATAGTGATGGCGAGTTCCTGTAGCGACGATCGCCGTATCGTAGCTCAGCTCCCCGTCCGTCAGAATGATGCGTTTGCGATCGGGATCGATATCGCGCATTTCCCCCATCAAAACTTGCACGTTTTTATGTTGGTTGAGCACTGCACGCAGGGGCGACGAAATATCTCCTGCTGACAGCCCTCCAGTTGCCACTTGATACAGCAAGGGTTGAAAGAGGTGAAAGTTCCGTCTGTCAAGCAATGTCACGTGGTAGGGCGAGCTGCCTAATTCTTTGGCCGCGTACAATCCGCCGAAGCCACCCCCGACGATTGTGACGCGATGGGGTTGCTGGTGGTCCTTCTTCGCAAACATGGCACTCTCACCAATTGGGTACCGATTTGGGAGACGATCCTTTCGTTCCTCACTCACGATTATGCGAGCAACTCCTCAATCGAACCGTACCTAAGATCACGCTTGCCCCCAACATAAGGTCACATTGCGCGCGCTACTATAGCAGTCGCCAGTCTGTCTAGGACGCATAGTGGAGTAATGCCGACGAGTTGGATCCATCCCCCATGTCTAACGCCTACAGCTACGACTTCAGGAAAAAAGTCATCGACGCGATTGAACTCGACGGCCTGAAAAAATGCGAGGCAGCCCAAGTCTTCAACATCAGTCGCAACACCATCAATCTCTGGTTCCAACTCAAAGCCGCCACGGGAGATGTGCGAGCTCAGTCCTACCTTCCCACTTTTCACAGCCATTGCATCAACGATTTGGACAAATTTCGTGCTTTTGCCAACC
>JBCBVC010000139.1:0-10241 GCA_039817845.1 Cyanobacteria bacterium J06642_2 | reverse complement strand
ACCCGAGAAAAAGTGAGGACTACCTCTCAAACATTGGCTGAGTGCCGTCGTTTGGCTGACTATCGGCCAGAGATTAGTAAGTCTAAGTGAGTCTGGCCGTTATAACCCATGGTTGCGATTCATACACTGTTATTCCACTCGGAGCGAGGTAGCCAATATGTCAGCGCTGAGTATCAAAGGGCTCTATAAGAAGCTCAGATTGAGAGCATTTTCCTACTGCATGAGGTTCAGTTTGCGAATGCACACCTTACGGAACAAAGGCTAGAAAGACGAGCTGTACCTCACAGACTCAGAAAACGCTCTGAAGGGAGCATGAGTCGTCGAGGCAATTGCTGGGATAATGCCGTGGCTGAGAGCTTCTTTGGCACGATGAAAGCTGAGTTGATTCGCACTCAGAACTTTTCGAATCGTGCTCAGGCAAAAACATCAATCGCGGAATGGATTGATGTTTTCTACAATCGGGTGCGGATTCATTCCACCCTGGGATTCCTGTCCCCTGTTGAGTTTAAGGAACGATATTAGTCGTCGCTAGACCGGGCTGTTGCCGCTTAACTTGACTGTCTATATTTTTGGATCGAGGTCAAAATTGCATTCAGAGAGAATGTGCTGTGCTAGCCTAAGTTCATCGTTGTCGCCTGAAAGCCCCATAAAATAAGGTTCTCTGAGGTCAACCAGCTTCCTCACTTCAATTCAAGCGCTTGTAGCTCAGGGGATAGAGCAACCGCCTTCTAAGCGGTCGGTCGTAGGTTCGAATCCTACCGGGCGCGTTCCGCTCACACAATCCAATGCAGCCCCCAGAGACTCATAGAGAGAGCGATTCATTTTTTTGCCTGTCTCATAGCTTCTCATAGTCGTTCATAGTGGGTCTCATGACAGTCAGGCTCAAAAGTGGGCCAATTCCGGGCCAGTTTTCTAATGGGCAGAAAAATACTAACTGTAGAAGTGACTTTCCCCCGAAAAAGGAGACTGTTTCTTTCTTCGAGGGAAAGCCATGTTCTCAAATCTGAGCGTTACAACTTATTGCACTTGAACACAGGGACGGGTGGCGAAAATTGGCGGCACATGCTGACGGGCGAGTCGAGCTGACCTTGTAAGGCACAACTCATACAGACACAGGTGGCGCAGTTGGCACGAACGGGCAGCATCAAGTCAATTGCTGGATACAAGCTGATGCCCTGACTGGCAAAACCTTGGGCGTCATAATCATCGATGCGATCGCAGATGAGAACCGCGCGATCGATTTCAAGTGAATGCCGATGGCGGTTGATAGCATCGAGCACCTTTCCAAAATTCTGAATTTTGGGGCGGATTTCCACTAATACTTCTTGCGGCTGACTGTGGAAGCAAGGCGGCTGCAGATCTTCAAAATGATCTTTGTATTTCAGCGTCAGCGTGCCATCCGCAAAGCGCACCGTGCGGATTGAGCGCAAGAACGGCTGGCTGAATTGACCGGCCTTATCCAGGGCGTACCACCAAGATTTGTAATGTGCCGTGGGGGGCAAATGAATGATTTGGCGTGCCGTATCAAATGAGAACCCGGTGTCAATAAGGGTAGCTTGCGCATAAGTCATGGTGGCATTTTCCAGCAGAACCTGCGTGCCCGATTCGCACTGAGTACAACGGTGATAGTCGCGAGCGTTCCAGCCCCAATCCACAGCCAGGGGGTTGCTGGCATCCTGGCTGGGCGGAAGTCTGCATTGGACAGACTCGTAGCGGATGATGCCATCTGCCGAGCGCTTGCTGTGGTGAGTCGTAATGCCAATAGCAGAAGAGATCGTACCGATCGCCTTAGGGCTAGCAATGACCGGCTGGCAGTGCGTCAGCAGCGATTTCAGAATTTCCGGATCGGCAATGGCCAGAGCCACTTGAATGCGATTTCTGAGATCGTTTTTCGCCGATTTCCCTTTATCCTTTTTCCGGCGCGAGGACTTATGACGACTACTTTTCGGTGCCTGAGTCGTTCTAGTTACTTCCTTACGGGCACGGACAGACTTGGCCTGTGTCATGTCTGGGTGAGGCGCTCTAGCGTAGGACATATACTCGTACCTGACGACAACAGTGAGCGATCGGAATCCTCGCAATATAGAGTTACCGACTTTCAAAAAACTTTCTAATTTCACATATCTTGTAGAATAAAATGCGAGAATATAGAAAAACTTCGGTCGTATTCTGCCAGTTAAATTTGCTGACTTCGTAAAGGTTTGAGATTTTCTTAACTATATTGAGAAATAGGTCCATATAGACATGGATAAATGTGGTCAGCTGACTGCTGGCTTTTCAGGGAAGAGGCGATCGAGGCTGGCAATCAGGAGGCTTGTAATGTAATTAGGTTGTTTTAGGGCAGTGCAGTGCGCCGTCCCTGGAAAGCGAATCACCATAAACGGTGGCAAACATGCAGGAAATGCGTTGCTCGTTGCCAAAGATCGTATGCACCTCCTTCTACTGGCATACGGGGCTGAAACGGACGGCAATGATTGTCCGCAGGCTCGAAAGTTGATGCGATTGAGCTTTCACCTGAAAGTGGTCGTAGAAAAATCAGGGAAAATGAGGCAGATAGGTCAGCGAGCTAGCAAGCCCAGCCGGAAAGCCACGATAGGAGTCACAGAGGGTGTCGTCTACCTGCTTGCGCTTTTTTGGCGGCCGGGTGCGTTTATATCGAGCGAGAGGGCCAGGCTGGCTGCTTTGCATACTGCAAACGGCGATCGCTACCTTGAGCAATTCTGAATGTTAAGTTAACTTAAGTTAAGGGCATTTTTTTAAACCTGCTCTCCCTATCTGGAGAAGATATGAACGACTTTCGAAAAACTCCAGCGAAGCGTCTCCTGTTAACGGGTTTGCTCGCGCTTGCGCTTTGGCAGGCACCTATTGGCCTGCATTCTCAATCGGTTTGGGCTGCGACGCCGACTAAGCTCACCTATGACCGCTTGTTGGATTATGCTGACCGCGGCCGGGTGAAAGAAGTCAAAATCATTGACAGTCAGACCGCAGCTGAAGTCGTCATCATCGATCCAGAGACGGGTGATAGTCCTACTTTGCATCGCGTCACGCTGGTTCCAGCTGTAGCTGGTGATTTGGCAAATGATTTGCAAGCCCAAGGGATTGACGTACGCATCATCGAAACTCGCGATTCTGGGCCATTTCTGAGCCTTCTGGGTAATTTACTCATTCCCGTGTTGCTGCTGGCTGGCTTGTTCTTCCTATTCCGGCGCAGCGGAGCAGGAAGTGGTCCCGGTCAGGCAATGAACTTCGGCAAGTCGAAAGCACGGTTTCAGATGGATGCGAAGACCGGCATCAAGTTTGAGGACGTTGCTGGCATTGAAGAGGCGAAGGAAGAGCTGCAGGAAGTGGTCACTTTCTTGAAACAGCCCGAGCGCTTTACGGCTGTGGGGGCCAAAATTCCTAAGGGCGTCCTGCTGGTTGGCCCTCCTGGCACGGGTAAAACCTTGTTAGCTAAGGCAATTGCAGGCGAAGCAGGCGTACCGTTTTTCTCAATTTCAGGTTCGGAATTTGTCGAGATGTTCGTGGGCGTAGGCGCGTCTCGCGTGCGCGACCTGTTTAAGAAAGCAAAAGAGAATGCGCCGTGCATCATCTTTATTGACGAGATTGATGCTGTAGGCCGCCAGCGTGGTGCCGGTATCGGCGGCGGTAATGACGAGCGCGAACAAACCCTAAACCAACTGCTTACCGAAATGGACGGCTTTGAGGGTAATACGGGCATCATCATCATCGCGGCTACCAACCGGCCCGACGTGCTCGACTCTGCCCTAATGCGTCCCGGTCGTTTCGATCGCCAGGTGACAGTAGATCGTCCCAGCTTCCGCGGTCGTCACGAAATTCTCAAGGTGCACGCGCGCGACAAAAAATTGGCTGAAGATGTCAACTTAGAAGCGATCGCGCGGCGTACCCCCGGTTTTGCGGGCGCTGATTTGGCTAACTTGTTGAACGAGGCTGCTATTTTAGCTGCCCGCCGTCAGAAACTCGAGATTGACGATCTTGATATTGATGATGCGATCGACCGCATCACGATTGGTCTCACCAAACCGCCCTTGCTAGACGGTAAGAGCAAGCGCATCATTGCCTATCATGAAATCGGTCACGCGTTGTTGGCGACGTTGCTGAAAGATGCCGATCCCATTAACAAAGTCACCGTTATTCCGCGCTCCAATGGTGCCGGAGGGTTCACTCAGCTCGTGCCCAGTGAGGAGCGTCTCGATAGTGGCCTGTACAGTCGAGCCTACATGCTAGATAGCGTGGTGGTTGGTTTTGGCGGGCGCGCTGCTGAAGAGATTGTCTTCGGTCATGCTGAAATTACGACCGGTGCTAGCGGCGACTTGCAAAGCAATACGGGCAGAGTGCGTAACATGGTGACTCAATACGGCATGTCTGATCTGGGGCCGCTTATGTTGGAGCCGCCCAACCAAGAAGTGTTCTTGGGAGGTAGCTGGATGAACCGCACCGATTATTCAGAGGAAGTTGCGGCTCGGATTGATGGTGCTGTCCGCCAGATTTTAAGCGAACTGTACGATCGCGCTTACAATATGCTGTTGGAGCACCGCGAACTCATGGATCGATTGGCAGACATGTTGGTGGAACGCGAGACCATTGACGGTGAAGAATTCCGTGCAATTGTTTCGGAATACGCTGAAATTCCTGACAAGCAGGTAACGCCTAAGTTGGCTTGATTAGTTTGATTTCAATGTTTGAAAGGGGTCGCCGCCGTCGGCCCCTTTCTCATTGTTCGCTTTCAGGCGGGATGAAAACGAGTTTCCACTCACGCACTGCGCCAATTGTCTGGGTGTTAGTCGGGAGTTGCTGCGTGTCGCGAGCGTTGACCCAAGCGTAGCTTTCTGACTGCATTTTTTGCAGGTCGGTGAGACGATTGCCTAGGTGGGGCGTGTAATAAGTCAACAGCACGACATCACGGCTTCCCGTTGCCGCATTGCCAGCAGGAAAGACAAAATCCACTGCGTGAGTTTGCAGGATGGGAGCCAAAGGGGGCCGTGCGAGTGCCGTCACGACATCAGGATTGTAATTACCCCACAGGCCTGTTGCGTAGCACGCCACGATAGCTCCCCACGGCCCCAACAGCCATCCCCACTGCCAGAGTCTTGCGAGCCGGGCCGTAGGCGGTCTCGATCTCCCTTGCCAGCAGGCAACGCTCGGTATCAGCCAGCCCAAGCCTAAGGCCAATCCTATCCAGCCGTATGCTGCATCGAGTTCAACCGGGATAAAGGACATGTGCAAAACGATTGCGCTGCCCGCAGAAGTCAAAACTAGAGCTAACCCGCCTGCTCCATAGCTGAGCCAGGTAGGCAGCCAGTGCGCTCTGCGATAGAGTTCGGTCAAATGGGCCAGAGTGACTGCAGCGAGCAAGCTTGCAAATGGCAACAGTTGCAGAGGGTAGTACCACGTGCGCGTTTTGAAGCAGCACAGCAGTACGAACAGCGTCAGGGGAAATCCCACCCACAGCGATCGGCGTCGATACGCAGCATTGCGCCAGGACAACGCGATACCCGCTATGGCTAATAGCGGCCACGGAAACCCGTTAACTGGAATATTCCAAAAGTAATACAGGGGGCCCACATCGTGAAATGCGGTGCCGGAGAGCTGAAACAGCTTGCCGAGGAAATTATCTAGGGGCAGGCTGCCGTAGCGAATCGCGCTCGCTCGCAGCCAAATGCCGATTGGAATCAGCCCCATCCCCAACCCTACATACAAGGCTGGGTGAGCTAAGTGGCGATGACGGCGATGTTCGATTGCGAGATAGGGCAACAGCGCGCAACTGGCCGGAATCACCATAAAGCTTTTGAGCGCAAATCCGAGACCAAACGTGGTCCCTGCTAGCCAATGCCACATCCACCGCCCGGACTGCGACGATTCAGCTTGCAGGAGCGCCCATATCCCTAACAGTTCTGCTGCCACGAGTGGAATATCTTGAGTGGCTAATTTGCCTGCCTGCATCCAGATCGGGGTAGCAGCCAAGATCGCTGCGCCCAGCCAAGCTATGCGTTGTGGCAGACAGCGGCGACCGATGTCATACGTGAGTACGATGCAAACCAGACAAGCCACCATACCGGGCAAACGCGCGATCGCTTCGTTTACGCCCCATACTCGGTAGGCCGCTGCGATTGCCCACTGAATGCCCATGGCACGATCGTAAATCAGCTCGCCCCACCACTGCTGTGTGACCCAATCTCCAGATTCCACGATCCAGCGGGCCTGCTGTGCGTACCAGCCCTCATCGTGGGCCATCAAACTTTGCTGCGGGCTGCGTATTAGCAACGGTACCGCTGCCCACAACGCGATCGCGACATAAGGGACGACTGGAGCAGGCAACTCGATCGATGGCTTCCAGCGGTGCGACACGTGGTCCTCCTGACTCATTGCTGTGACATCTCAGCAAGAGCAGCAAAGCAGCCAGCTTTACCGCACTCCTAACAGCTGAGGGTATCCCAGCGACATGCACTTGAGAGCTGCTACGGCAACGGTCTCAAGTGCAAGTGGCAAACGGTTAGCCAAGTAAAGACGAGCTTGGCACGAGAGCAAGGCTGGTCGTTCGCAATATCGCATGGCAGATGAGTCCTAATTTAAGCGATTGTGCGGGCCCGAAAAATGCGATCGCCTTAATTTCAGTATGAATTTCTACAAAAAATCGATAGATACTGACATCTCAACAGTTGAAGACGAACTCGATATATCAATAAATACTGTTACTAAAAAATTCGGATGACATTTGGCACGATGCGGGAAGAGCATAGAGATGGTGATTGCAAGTGTATGGCTTTCGTCCATTGCTTTTGTCTGACGATCCAGTTTCTAATCTCGCGTTTAAGTCATATGCGCGTTACTGTGACTGCATTACCCGTGGGCGATAGGTTGAAGGACGTTTGACCTGAATAACGACCCAGGTTTTGACTCCGGCACTTGCAACACTTCATTCCAGCCAACTTTATAAAGGGCTGGGTCCCTTCATCATTTGGGCAATAGAAATATGTTCAAACCAGTTTCTGCGCTGCTGCTGCTGGCCACTGCGATGATGCCTTTTGCCGCATCGGCTTCAACCATTGGTTTCAGTACCAAGGTTTGGAAGCCGGGGTCAATTATTGACGGTCAAACTTTACAAGGCGTCACGTTTGGGGTGAATCAGTCTGGCGGCAAACATTTGATGCTGTTCAACTCTTGGTGTAAGAGGGATCCCAGCAAATGTTCTGGAGGCGATTCGGACTTGTATGCACCTTCTCTCGGGTACACATTGATTGTTTCTGCAGACAACAACTCGTCCAATCCCAACGATCGCTTCCGAGGGGGTACGGTAACGCTCGATTTCGGCGAAGAGGTCCTGTTTGAAGGTTGGACAGCTCTCGACACGCAGCGGGGCGTCACCGCCAAGATATATCGAGATGACGTGTTGGTGCTGCAAGAAACGATTTTCACCGAAGATAATGGCATCAGCGTTCAAGACTACAGCAACTTCAGCCTTACTGCCGACCGGGCTGAGTTTGAGTTGACTAGTGCTGGAGCGCTCGATAAGTTCAAATTTACTCGCTTACCGAGCCATACTGAGTTCGTGACCAGTGATGCGATCGCAAGCGTCACCGCCGACCCAGTGTTTTTCCCTGATTCCACAGCTCTTGCTAGTGCAAATGCCACAGCCGCTCCCGAACCGATGACGGCTGTTGGCGCACTGGTGGCTTTGGGATGGGGCACGCGCATGCTGAGAAAAGAAAAGTCTGAAGCAACTGGCAGAGCTGACGAGTGAAGCTGAGCTTTTTAAATGAACATCCCCGCCCCAAGAGACGGGGAGTCAGCCCCTCAGTAGGTGATTGAAACAGAACTCCTTAGCGTTGGATATCTCAGTCAAAACTGCGGTTTCTCACTCTCGGTTGAAGTTTGAAGTTTGAATTGGCTGACGCTATTTAATGATTTGATAAACGGGCCAGTAAGTACACTGAAGATTGAGTTTTCGTAGGGGCTCGTGCGGCGATCGCGAGATCGTTGAGTTTTGCCGCAGTAAAGCACTGCTGTCATTCTCAAAAACCGAGTTTGGCTGACGTTTATCTTTGACTGAACGTGGTCTCAGTGCGAGGAGCGTCAAGCGCGGCATTCCAGGCAAATGCCATAAAAAGTGAGGACGTGGCGTTCGATCGTGAAGTCGTACTGTTTGCTTAACTGTTGCTCTAGAGCTTCAACTGGGCAACTGGGCAACGGCAACACTTTGCGGCAGTTAGTACAAATCAGGTGATGGCGGCTGTGACCGTCGCTGGGTAGCATCTGATAGTAGGCCTGATTGTCGCCCAGGTCGATTTGTTGTAGCTGTCCTTCATTCTTGAGAAACTCGAGCGCCCGATAGACTGATGCCAGACCTATCGGGCGCTCACTTTCGCGTAGCTCGATAAAAATACCTTGAGCGGACAACGGACTCGAGCGCCGCTCTAAAACGGATAAGACGGCCTTTTGGGCGCGGGTAAAGTGAGAGGATGAGGTCATTCGCTTTCAGCTTCAGCTTTCATGCGGGCGAGTGCCTGCTGCATGTGCTCGTACATTTGCTTTTGGCTGACGCCGAACCCGTTCATCTGGGTTTCCATTTGCTTCATGCTCATCTGCGCCATGAAATCATCGGAGAGTTCCATTCGTTTCATGAAGATGCGTTGGCGCTCCATCAAGGCTTCCATCTGTTCGATGTAGAGCTTTTTGCCTGCGCGATCGAATTTGCCATAATTCGAGCCTACCTGCATTAGGCCTTGAAAATCGCGGAATAATTCTTTGGCTTCTTGTTGCACGATATCGGAGTCAAAGAAACCCATGTGAATGCCCTCTCAGTACCTCCCGGTCGTGTATCCATCGTAACTGAAGGGTTTGAGTATTTGGGCTGGAAAGGCGATCGCTGCACGTCTGGATAACCGTACTGACGATCTACAGGCAATCAGGCACGACTCACTTGGCATCGAGTTTACGCAGAATGTGTCAGTAGTGCTGAATGATGGTGGAAATCTCTATGGCAGTCCGGGCGAAGGGCGAAGTCGAGTTACCATATCGAGGGCTGAAGGTGACACAGCGTCCGTTACCGGACTCAGCCACTTGTTTGCGATCGCACCCCTAGATACCTGAATGGAAGAGCAACTCAATTCCTTGCGCGACGAACTGATGGCAACACTAGCCAAAGCCGATTCTCTGGAGGCTTTGGAGCGGGTGCGCGTGGATTTTTTGGGGAAGAAGGGTAAGTTGTCCAAAATTTTGGGGGCGATGGGGAAATTGCCACCCGAAGAGCGGCCCAAGATGGGTGCGTTGGCGAATGAAGTTAAGGGGCAACTGCAGTCCAACTTAGAATCACGGAAACAGGCGCTCGCTGAGGCAGAGCTGGCGCGCCAGTTGGAAGCTGAAAAGCTGGACGTGACAATGCCGGGACCGTATGTACCGCAGGGACGAGTGCATCCGCTGCAGGCAACGATCGATCGGATTTTGGATATTTTTGTTGGGTTGGGCTATACGGTGGTGCACGGTCCTGAAGTAGAAACCGAGTATTACAACTTCGAGGCGCTGAATACACCTGCCGACCACCCAGCGCGGGATATGCAGGACACGCTGTATTTGGAAGATGGCTATCTGATTCGTACCCAAACCTCTTCGGTGCAGGTGCGCTATATGGAGGAGCACGAGCCGCCGTTTCGCATCGTTCACGCTGGTCGAGTGATTCGACGAGATACGGTAGACGCCACCCATTCGCCGGTGTTCCATCAAGTTGAGATTTTGGCGGTAGGCGAGCATCTCACCTTTGCGGATATGAAAGGGACGCTGAAGGAGTTCATGACGAAGCTGTTGGGTGATCGCGAATTGCGTTTCCGCCCCAGTTATTTCCCGTTCACGGAGCCGTCGGCGGAGATGGACGTCATGTTCGGTGGCAAATGGCTAGAGGTGTTCGGCTGCGGCATGGTGGATCCGAACGTGTTCAAAGCAGTGGAGTACGACCCGGAAAAGGTGACAGGCTTTGCAGCGGGCTTGGGCGTGGAGCGCTTAGCCATGGTACTCCATGAAATCGATGACATTCGCCTCTTCTACAACAGCGATCTCCGCTTTTTGAGACAGTTTTAAATAGGTCAGGTGGGCACATATGAAGTACAAAGTTGCGCTCTACCACTCTGAAGAGGGAGTCACCGTAGGTGTTCCTGCTTTACCTGGCTGTTGGTCGGAAGGGAATACGGAGGAAGAAGCTCTTGAAAATATTCAAGATGCCGTGCGTGAAT
>JBCBVC010000138.1:0-10442 GCA_039817845.1 Cyanobacteria bacterium J06642_2 | reverse complement strand
TTTGGATTTTAAAATCCCTAAGTACGCCCAACCTGTAGGGGAAACAGGCGATCGCGAGTAATACTCGGATGTGCCCCAAATCAAGGCGATTCACCCACACATTTCACCCAATCACATGCGGAGGATTTCGAACGTGAGCTGGAAAGAGCAGGACAATACTCACTACAAAGTTGTTATCAATGATGAGGAGCAATACTCGATCTGGCCGGAAGAGAAGGAAAATCCGTTGGGTTGGCGTGATGTCGGCAAAAGCGGCACCAAAGACGAATGTCTGGAACACATCAATGAAGTCTGGACAGATATGCGCCCCCTGAGTTTGCGCAAACATATGGAAGCCGCCGGTCAGTAACCCCTGAGACCGAGAGTTGAGTGTGACGCGACATGCGTATGTAGCAGTTCCTTCCTAGCAGATTTCTTTTCGCTACCCTGTCCATCTGCCAAACCCCAGAGAATGCCGACCGATCCAACACGCTCATTGATAAAAGTCATCTCGATCGGGTTGCGACGTTCGCTACTACTGCTCGCCATCCTCTTGACTCAGTTTGCTTGTACCTCGAAAGCTGAGTTAGTTGAGAGTGAGACGGCGATTGAGGCTGCTCCGCTGGATGCGGTGGTGGCCTTGGGACGCTTAGTGCCGGAAGGAGAAGTGATTAAAGTCTCTGTCTCCAACGCTCAAGACAGCCGCGTCAACAAGCTCTTCGTGAGCGAAGGCGATCGCGTTGAGGAAAACCAGGTTATCGCCCTTCTGCAAGGGGTGGAGCGCCGCGAGGCGGACGTGCGCAATGCTCAAACCGAAGTCAGATTAAGGCAAGCCGAACTCAATCGCGTTTTGCAGGGGGACGCGAAGCTAGCCGAAATTCAAGCGCAGCAAGCGGAGATCGAAGAGCTAGAGGCGCGCCTGCGAACCGAGCAGCAACAGCGAGAAGCCGCGATCGCCTCGGCTGAAGCCGTGGTCAGAGAAGCCGAACTCACCATTGAGCGCCGACAAAGCTTGGTGGAAGAAGGAGCCATCAGCGTTGCCAATCTGAATCAAGCCGAGCGGGATTTGGATACGGCCAAAGCCACGCTGCTGGAGCGACAAGCAGCGCTGCAACAAACGAGAAGCACGTTGGAAGCCTCCATCAGACAAGCCCGGGCAAATCTGACAGCACTTGAAGAAGTGCGTCCCGTCGATATCGAAATCGCTCGTGCCCGCCTCGATCAGGCCAAGATCGAAGTCGAACAGCGCCAAGCCGACCTCGAAGATGTGCGCGTCCGTGCACCCGCTTCCGGGCAAATCTTACGGATCAACACCCGCGTCGGCGAACAGGTGAACACGGCTCAAGGCATCGTCGAACTGGCTCGCACCCAACAGATGTTCGCGATCGCTGAAGTATACGAAAGCGATATCGATCGCGTCACTCTGGGCCAAATGGCGACGATGAGAACTGACTACGGCGGCTTTGAGGGGGAATTGCAAGGCGTCGTTGAGAGTATGGGCCTCCAAGTCGGCCGTCGTACGCTGCAGGAAGAGGGAGGGGGTGGACCCAGCCTCGATCGCGAAGCACGGGTCGTTGAGGTCAAAGTTCGTTTAAGCCCTCAAGACAGCCAAAAAGTAGCTCGCTACACCAATATGCTGGTACAAGTTTCAATTGATACGGATTCAGCTAGTGCTAATCGGTCAGAGCGCGATCGCTCTGAAGTCAATACCGTCTCCGAGTTTTAGTCGCAGGATAGTCCGTAATGCGAAATCGATGGCGTCATGTTGCCAAAATCCTCAAAACGCTGCCGGTTGAAACGCCATTAGCTTGGTCGCAATTATCACATCAAAAGCTGAGATTTTTAGTGGCATTGGGGGGGATTGCTTTTGCCAATATTTTGATTTTTATGCAGTTAGGTTTTCGCGCTTTGTTTACCGAAGGTGCCACGCTCATTGCTGATAATTTACAGGGTGACTTGTTTATCCTTAATCCGCAAACAGATTTTCTTGGTGCGGGAGAGTTCGATCGCATTCATTTGTTTCGAGTCTCTTCGGTAAAAGGGGTGGAGTCAGTCGTGCCCGTTTATATTGATTACGATCGGTGGTCGTTTACAGAAGAGTATGCAACCTGGGGAGCCCAAATCATTGCATTTAACCCGGATCGTCCAGTCTTGAATTTACCCGTATTGAACGAACAGCTTTGGAAATTAAAGCTGCCTAATACAGTGTTGGTCGATCGCCAGTCAAAACCGACTGAATTCGGCCCAGTCGCTGAAACTTACGAACGCAACGGTCCCTTTTCTGCTCTACTTGTGAATCGTCGCGTTGAAGTGGTTGGGTTGTTTAATTTGGGCAGCTCCTTCTTTCGCAGCGACGGTAAGATCGTTGTTAGCGAAATGACCTATCGAACGCTGCTGGGTCCAGATTCTCTCGAAAGCGTTGGCGTTGGTGTGGTGATTCTCGAACCCGGAGCCGATCTCGCATCAGTTCAAAAAGCGATCGCAGAAAATATTCCTGCCGTTCAAGCCTTTACCCATGCGGAACTTGTCGCTAGAGACTTAAATTTCCAACAGCAAAATCCGGCAGGGGCGATTTTTTCCTTTGGAGCGGTGATGGGATTCATCGTCGGGGTCGTAGTCGTTTATCAGGTGTTGTACGCTGACGTCACGGATCATTTACCTGAGTACGCGACGCTGAAAGCAATAGGGTTTTCCGATCGCGCTTTGCTGGTTGTCGTTTTTCAAGAAGCACTCATCTTGGGCACGATTGGGTTTTTGCCTGGATTTGGCGTGTCGCTATGGATGTATGGGTTTTTGGCTAACCTGACGCGACTAGAGTTGGTCATGCGTTTGGATGTAGCCATCACGGTGCTCGTACTAACGCTGACGATGTGTTTGCTCTCAGCCACGATTGCTTCCAGCAAGCTCCGCTCGGCTGACCCGGCGGACGTATTCTCGTAAGAGGTAGTCGTGAAGCCTGTTATCCAGATTCAGAACCTCAATCACTACTTCGGCCGAGGAGCCTTACGTAAGCCCGTGCTGTCGGATATTTCCTTGGACATCGCTCCAGGTGAGGTGGTGATGCTGATGGGACCGTCCGGGAGCGGAAAAACTACCCTCCTCACGCTCATTGGTGGGCTGCGATCGCTCCAGGAAGGCTGCCTCAATGTGTTGGATCGGGAATTTAGCGGTGCGAGCAAGCGGCAGTTGCGTCATATCCGCAGCCAGATCGGATTCGTTTTTCAAGACCACCATTTACTTAAGTGCTTGAGCGCGCAGCAGAACGTAATGATGTCGCTGAAATTACATCGGCACTGGTCGTTAGCAGAGCGACGGCGACGAGCTTTAGATACCCTATATTCAGTTGGCTTGGGCGATCGCGTGAACTATCTGCCGGATAGTTTGTCCGGCGGACAGAAGCAGCGGGTGGCGATCGCGCGGGCGTTAGTAGCGCAGCCGCGATTATTGCTTGCAGACGAACCAACCGCAGCCTTGGACAGTCAGACGGGGCGGGATGTCGTGACCTTGATGCAGCGCTTGGCCAAAGAGAGAGACTGTGCCGTACTGCTAGTCACTCACGACAATCGGATTCTAGATATCGCCGATCGCATCGTGCAGATGGAGGACGGACGACTGCAAACACCTTAAAATTGAATTCGAGATGAAGTGAAAAACAGCTGAACCCACATATTTGAACGCATCATTCCCAATCCACAAGACAGATTCTCACGACCCTTTAAGCAGAATCTTCTTTGGGAGCGATGACAAACCGATTGAGACGATAGCCTTCTACTCTACGACGTACTAGCCAAGGTAGCCAGCGAGCTAAAAATTTCATTTGCCAGGGCATACAATTCATCAAATCCGCGTCTGCGTCCAAAAAGGTGCGCGATTGCACCAGTCGTAAATTTCCCCAACTTTCAATCTCATGGGGGTCGTCACACACCCAGCGGAACCAACTAGCTTTCGGCATGTGTCGCATCAGCGGATGGGTGGATTGACTCTCGACCATCTTTCTGGCGGTCGTGTCGAGAAGCAACCACCCGCCTGGAAAGCGTTCTGCGATTTGGGAGATCGCTTGTCGGGCTTGAGGAGCTTCTAAGTAAATCATCACGGCTTCGGAGATAAAGCACCAAGGACCACCCGTAGCCGCAACAGGGTCCATCCAATCCGTATCTAGCACGCTGGCTTCGAGCATGGTGCGGCGAGGTTCGTCCTGGAAAAACTGTCGCCGTAGCGCGAGGGTATCGGGTAAATCTAGGTCGAACCAGGTCAATTGACCGTTATCAAGCCGCTCGAATCGGGTATTCAAGCCGCAGCCAATTTCTACCACCGTTCCGGCGGGATGCTCGTTCAAAAATTCTTGGACGCTGCGATCGAATATCCGCGTGCGCAGTGCTGATGCGACGAGAGATTGGGATTCTCCCCATTTCGTGAAATCATAATCGAGAGACTCAACAATCGCGATCGCTTTTTCATCTCGGATAAGACCCTTGCCTTTACGAGTCGCGATAGCTCGTCCCAACAGCGGAATCAATAGCGTTTCCTGAACGGGGCCGAGGTTCACAGCAATACTAGTCATGTACGCTACACTCCGAACAGTGAGAGCTATGCTGTCATGATAGTCATCTCTAATAAAAGTGACGACGCAAGTGCTATACAAAAATGACTGAGGAAATCCACAGTTAACTCAAACTAAGACTTGTCTACTTATTCTGAGAAAGTTATTCGAAAATACAACTTCTTCTCATGTAAGCTGATTTCCTCCTGGGATAAATTTCTTAAGTTGTTAAGTTAGATATATATCCTATACAGCAAGTACATCTGAGCTAGGTTTACAGAACTGCCTATGAAATCATTTTTTTCAAAACCAGTTTTTCTCGCCGAATTCACGGTTCAGAGGATTTTGTCTTAACAGAAAGGGAATTTTTTCTTTTCGATTGATGGAGTTGAAATCCAATGCCATATATTCACCAAATCGACCAAATTGCCCCAACACTGGTTCCCCTCGATTTGCATCAACCTCTTTCACTAGAGCGGCTGGGGGAATCCTTCTCAGAGCTGGGCTCAGTGGATAAAGGGTCGGCCTCTGTCGGCACGTGGTTCGGACAAACGCCTTGGGAAAACCACGCCGGTGACGAATTTCTGTACGTCCTTGATGGCGAAGTCAGCATTACGCTGTTACGCAATGATGCACCCGAAGATTATCGCTTGGTTCCAGGTAGCGTTTTTATCGTTCCGGCTCAAGTTTGGCATCGCAGTCATGCCGAACAACCCGTCACAATGCTGGCTGTTCTGGCGTCACCTCACGGCCCGGTTTCCTATGCTGGCGACCCTCGCAAAGATACTGAGTTAAAGGAATTTGACTGGGAAACTGTCGACGAAAAGACGGTTTCCTAGCTGAGATGTGGAGGTAGTAAAGATAGAGAGGCGATCGCGAGAAACAATAAGCTCGCCCCCGTTTCTAACTGTGCGACCTGCTGGATTTTGGCGTGACGATACCAGTCTAAGCGCAACGCAATCAGGCCGAACTTTAAAAGCGCCATGCTAAAAGCTGCGGCTGTGATGGGAGAGAGCCAATGTACTTGCCAGAGCGTGAGCACGAGTCCGGCAGCGACTCCGTGAGAGATGAGACCGGGGACGATCGACGCGTCTTTCACTTTGCGCAGCTTGACGGAAAAAATGGCACTGGAGAAGAACGCCCCATTCAGAAGCCAAAGGGCGATCGCGCTCTGTGAAAGCGTTCCTACCGTGACGACATAGGCCAGTGGTGCAGACAAACAAACGGCAAAGAACGTCACCAGTTCGTTCCAGACCGATTTTTGCTGACGCCATCGCACCGCAAAAGCATCTACCAGAGCTGCTGCGATCGCCACGCCGTAAATGACGAGCAAGTGCCAGTTACCCTGACTGCGCCAAAACAGCCAACCGGCGATCGCGCCAGCAATGCCGCCATAGATGCCGAACCACGTCAACCACTGCGGTTTCCATTTGCCCCACCGTTTGAGCTGAGACACCAATGGATGCTCGGCTTGAAACCCACAGTAGGCACAGATAAGAGCCAACGTTGTCGCCCACGTCCAATGCTGCGCTGCCGCTGCCCCCGTGACAAACGAAATGACGAGCATCACGTACACCCCGTGCCGTGGAGATACCGTGGGACGGTACCACCGCTTCTTGTGGCGGACGGAAGACTTTGCCGAAATCGCAGTCATCGCATTAACTCACAGCAGACAACGTGAGGACGAACGCCAGATTCGAGTCGGCTTTGAGCGCGTGCGGAGCGTTGGCAGTCATGAAGACAAACACCCCTGGTTCCAGCCGAATGGCTTCGCCGTTTAACGTCAGCGTTCCAGTCCCTTCTAACACCTGCATCGTCGCGTGGCGCGTGGACGTATGCTCGGCAATGTCGGTATCAGCCGCCAAACAAAACAAGCTGTATTGACAGAACTGGTGTTTCCACACCACCTTGCTGAGTACGCCCGACGCCGGATAGTTAATGTGGTCCTGCAGCTTAACGAACGTCGCATCAGCAGAAATAAGCGTTGCAGTCACGATCTACCCCTCCTTTGTGGCGCAAAGCACCACGTAACCCAAATCGGCCCCGTGACGGACAAACGTTTCTCGCATAGCGAGAATGCGCTGCCGGAGAACCGGGCGGGTGAGTACGTTCCACACCATCGTCAGCAGCGTGGACAATCCTTCTTCCTGAGCGATGCGACCTGGATTGAGCAGCGTCATCGGCCCCGTTTCACAGCGCTCGATCGCTAGTCCCGCCGTTTGACAAGCCTCCTGCCAACCCGCAGTGGAAAGGGGCAAAGCATTGACTCGAATCGTTTGGGATAAGTCGCGATGGATGGCTTTCGGATCGGCACCACTAGCGCGCAGTTCGTGACTGAGAAAGCGACCGTTGGGCTTGAGGCGATCGCGAATCCCCGCCAGGATTTTTGCTTTACCCGAAGGGGATTGCATGGTCAAAATTGCCTCGGCCAGAACATAATCAAACTGGCCTGAGATGCCGTCTAGGTGAAAGATGTCGCCCTCGACAATCTCGACGCGATCGCTTAGGCTCGCAGCTTCCACGTTGGCTTGTGCCCGCGCTACGCTGTCGGGATTTTGCTCGACTCCCACCACTCGTACCCCGGAGCGCTGAGTCAGGGCGATCGCGCTGTAGCCAAAGCTGGCTGCTAACTCCAGCACCGTTTCGCCGGGCTTAAAGTCAGCCCAAGCAAAGAGTTTCTCGGTTGCACCGTAGCCTCCCGGACGCAGGGCACGTTTACCTGCAGCGGCCAATACTTGATGACCCGGTGCTGTTTTGAGGTTGACCTGAGTCATACTCTCGCCCTCGAGACGTTATCCCGATCTTGACAGGGCTTTTCTTGCTGTTCTATGAGGTAGCTCATAAATCGAGCTGCGCTGGGGGGCAAACCATGACTCAACCCGTTGATATTGACCAGCTCCAAAGCGTTCCGCTATTTGCCGAACTCGCCCCTTCCCTTCTGGAGCAACTGGCCTCAAGCAGCTGCCAAACGGCGTACGACTCTGACGAAGTTCTGTTTCACGAAGGAGATGACTTGCCTGCCTGTTTGCACGTCTTGACATCCGGGCGGCTTCGCATTGCCAAGATCGCCCCATCGGGAAAAGAAACGATTTTGCGCATCTTACCTGCTGGAGAAATGTTTGCGGCTCCAGCGCTCTTTGGTAACGGTAAGGCTCCAGCAACAGCGATCGCCATCGAACCCGTGCAGGTGCTGACACTGGAACGACAGGCTTTGCTGACTGGTTTCTCTCAAACGCCAGAGCTGGCTTTGCACGTGTTGAGAGTATTCAATCAGAGGCTCCAGCAGCTCCACGAACGAGTACACGGACTAGTCTCCGAGCGAGCGATTGTGCGTTTAGTCAACTATCTAGAACATGTTGCTAGTTATGCAGGCACCGAGCTGGTTGAGGAGGGAGAACGCGTGCGATCGCGTTTCACCTACTACCAGATTGCCCGCAGCATTGGCATTACCTACGAGGAATGCGTGCGGCTATTCAAACAACTTCATCCTGCGGTTCGTTATCAACGCGGGGGAGTCATTACGATTAGTGATTGGCCATCGCTCAGTGCTTTTAAGCAGGAATGCTACGACTGCTAGAGCTTTTTTTGCCCTTCTATTCAGGCAGTTCACAAACTGAACTGCTCTGGGAAGCGAGCAGCGATCTAAAGTGTTGATATTGATTAGTCTTAAGGCGTTTTGCTGTAGCTTCCGCCATCTTTAGCAACGGCAATGCTTCAGCAACGGCAATATGAGCGATCCTGTATTTGGGCAGTTATCTAGAACATGACGAGTATTCTGGCCAACCTCGCAAATACGCCAGGTCAGGTTGTCAATCTTTATCAAGAGTGATAGTATTCTCACCGTAACTTATTGAGATTATGTCTCAATAGTACTGTCCAGGCCATCATTGCTGTGCTTTTGTATGCTGTCGCAGCCGATCGGCTCAGTAGTGAGGTGCATCGTGCGAGGTCGTATTGTCTCCATCCGCACTAAAGGAGGGCGGTTTGGGGCAGCAAATTATGAGGAGTCAGCTAACGGCTGTAGCGGTTATGCGTTAGATGAAGGAGCTTGTTGCCCGAGTTTCTGCACTCTTGAGCATTCGGTAACTCCTCGTTGAGTTAAAAGTCTTTATCTCGTGTTTCCAGTTCAGTTTGAGAAAGGAGTTTCTGAATGGTCGCCTACGCTAGGTTTGTAGGGGTTGGAGCTACTTTTGTAATAGCAGGTATCGGCATTCCAGCTGCCAGTGCTGCTGTTTTTAATGTTCCTGCGGTTGATGCATATTATACATTTGGGGCGAATGTTAGTTCGAATAGCGATACTCGTTTGCTTTCAGATAAAGCAACTGTCATCGGCTTTGCTGGTCTTGAGACTATTTCATTTCTTCAGTTCGATTTCTCGAGTTTACCTGTAGATGCATTTGCTGCAGGTATTCGTCAGGCTAGCCTCGAGCTCGAACACGATTCTGCTCTGGCTGGAACACTGATTCCAGCGACAGCAGAGCGACCCGTGTCAGTCAGTATTTACGGCATCACAGCTCCCTTTGATAACGTTAATGGCAATGTGGATGATATCGACTATGGGGTTGATGGTGCTAACGCATTTGCGACCACCTTCGTTGGTGCTGATGGCATTTATTCGTGGGATTTAACCAGTCTCGTGAGCGATCTGGCGGCAACGTCAGCATCGGAAGTCGATTTAACTTTGAGTGGTGTATTTGGAAACGTCAATACCGACGATCGCAATAGTTATGCGAGTTTCTATCCTGTCGGAGCAACGGCAGGATTAGCGCCCCGACTTTCGATTCAAACTGTTCCTGAGCCCTCTACTATGTTGGGTGCAGCTTTCTTATTCGGCGGTCTTCTCACGCGTCGCAAGCGACACTCCTAGATTAAGCGATCTAGGTTTTTTGCCAGATTGAATTTGCTAGACAATGGCGGATGTTATACGCTGAACCAATTAGCGCTCGGCTGGATACATCCGCTTGGGACCAGTAGTGATGAACTTTGCTGACATGCAAGCGATCGCTATTATTAATGTCGTGCCCGTAAATATTAGTTTGCATCTATTTTCAACTTGATGCAGGTTGCAGCAGGGAGATTCATGCTGTTGACGGCTTTGTAGATTTTGACAGCTGTCATAACTTTGATTGATACCTACTAATCTCGAATGTTGGCGAGCGCAGCTACTGGTGGAAAGGTCTTAGCAAAGCAGCATAGACAATCCAAATACATTTGATTCTCAATTAATGGTGGCTCGGTCAATCTTACTTCTACGCCAAGTCATATCGATAACAATTGTTCGGCCCTCAGACGCAGCTGGGGTCTGCGTCGGACCAAGTGTTTGGTGTCTGAGGATACATGCGTGCCAAAACGTGACAGCAGTTGCTTGAAAATGCCGTTGTTGATTGGCTTCACTCACGTCGACTGATAGCAATAGTTGATGGCAGCTAGTGACGAACTATCGCAGGCTTACTTCGCGATCTGCAGATGAGCATAGCTGGGAAGGGCGATCGCGTACTCGTTTAAAAACTGGCCGACGCTGACTCTAGCCTTACCAGTGAATATCTCAAGTAAACTGCTGCGTTTCGAGCTCGCGAAACGCACTACAGATTCTACAACTGCGCCTAAGCATATCAATGGTGAGTCCTGAAGCAGCAAGAGGACTATCTCGTTAGCCATCGATTTATGTACACAAAAACCTTGACATTAGAAATTATGCGTATGGTCAAGAAGCATGTAGTAAAGGTATTGTGAAGCACATTTTTTAAGTGACTTCAAAAAATAGAAGATTTTAGATATAAAAATATCAAAACAAGAATCCATGAAAAACGGCATTCCGTAACGTTTTATTTTGTGAAATAACAAATTTTCTGAAAGTAGCATGAAGCGCATTTCACCAAATATGATGTGGCAGATCCCCTGGCCAGTCATATTTGGTAAAATG
>JBCBVC010000137.1:0-10643 GCA_039817845.1 Cyanobacteria bacterium J06642_2 | reverse complement strand
CAACCTGTTCAAACGGGGTATCGGTGCAGAAGTGCAAGGCTTCGTCCCGGAAGTAGATGTCATTCCCGTTACGCCAGAACTGGCAGGACAGTGGTTTTTACAAGCCGTCGTAGCGGCTACGCGATCGCAGTTGGGCGTGGCTGCTGATACGACTTGGGTATTAACTGCACCCGTTGACAGTTTTGAAGCCTATCGCCAATGGTTGGGCCGGACGGGCGCGCAGCTGGGCATCGATCGCCTGCAACTCCTCGACGAACCCACTGCCGCTGCTCTGGACTACGGCATCGAGCGCTCGCGTCACATCTTAGTGGTAGATTTTGGCGGCGGTACCCTCGATATTTCCCTCGTTCAACCCGCCCCGCGGACCCAAAGTACGGGTCAAGCGTGGGGCACGGTCGTGCGTTGGGAGGATCGGGAGCTGAGCGATAAGCGCCAGCAGCAAGCCAATGTTCAAGCGATCGCCAAGGCAGCTCAAACTCTGGGCGGTGCGGATATCGACCGCTGGTTGGCGGAATGGTGGAGCCGCCAGCACGACATCGCCCCTAATCGCCTCATTGCCCGACTGGCGGAGCGCGTCAAGATCGAACTCTCCGACCGGGCAGAAACCAAAGAGGTGTATTTTGACGACGAAACTTTTACCAGTGCCGAGCTAGCCGCTTCGCGCTCAGATTTGACCGCCCTCATGCGCGATTGCGGGCTCTTCGATCGGCTCGAAACAGCTCTCAACCGAGCCCTGATGCAGGCCCAACAGCACGGTATTGACCGGGCAACCATTGATGCTGTTGTCGCCGTGGGAGGAACCTGTCGGGTTCCGGCCATTCGAGCGTGGTTGCAGGAGCAATTCGACAGCGATCGCGTGTTTACCGACCGACCGCTGTCATCAGTGGCGCTGGGGGCTTTGCAACTCAAACGCAATTTGGAGGTACGAGATTTTCTCTATCACAGCTACGGCATTCGGTTTTGGAATCATCAGCTGAGTTGCCACGACTGGCACCCTATCATTCAGGCCGGTCTACCCTATCCTCTACCCCAACCGGTCGAGCTCATCTTGGGGGCATCTACAGTGAATCAGGAGCGCGTCGAACTGGTGATCGGCGAGCTGGCACGCACGGATGAAGGTGCCGACGTCTTTTTCGAACAGGGTCAGCTCGTAACGCGCTCGCGGTTAGGGGTTGGAGCTGACGCGCAAACAGCACAGCCACTCAACGACGGTCCTAGCCAACAAACTTTGGCTACCCTCAATCCCCTCGGGCAGCCGGGCAGCGATCGCCTGCGGCTACTGTTCCAGATCGACCCGCAGCGGCGTCTGTGCGTCACGGTAGAGGATTTATTGATGGATTATATTCTGCTGGACAATCAGCCGCTGATCGCTTTGAGATGAAACGGTAACTAGTCATCAAACTCACTACACACGAACGTACTAAAAGCCGGAGCAGCTTCTCGATCCAGAGCAGTAAAGCTGGCCACCATGCCGTCAATCACTTCAAATGAAGCTACAGCCCAAGTTCCTTGCTCTGGGCCTGCTGTGACATCCTCATTATCGAAGAAGCGGGTAAAGGTCTGGTCGCTGAAGCCGGGCCCCGTAAACGTCACTCGGGCTGGTAAGTCGGTAGTGCGATCGGTGGGCTGTCCCTCAAACCAGTGGACGCAGTAGACGTAGGTACCATCTGTAATGCCTGATGCTAGAGTCACTCTGACGGTTTCAGGACCTACCGACTGTCGGTTGTCGATATCTAACGTGCCAAAACTGGTGGTGAGATTGCCAAAAAACAATCGTTCGCCCGTCGGGCTGAGCAGATGAGCGTCAAGATCGGCTGGATTTTGCCCCCAACCCAACGTGATAATCGGGTCGGTGGGGTCGCCATCGCCTCCGTCACTGCAGTTAAGGTTGACATTGATTTGCTGCTGCGAAGCTGTATTCGTGGCGCGTTGGGTTTGTTCTAGACAACCACTGGCACTATCCGGCGTTACGTTCAGGAGAAAGGTGCCGCCCACCAGCGCACTCAGAGGCACTTGCCCGGTTAAGGTGTATTGTCCGGCACTGTCAGTGACGCTCGCAAGCACGCCGCCAGCGAGTTCCACCGTGGCATTGGCGAGGGGCTCGCCCGTGCTGGCATTCACCACTTGGCCGCTCACATTCACCAATTGGTTGCCATCAGAATCGCTAGGTTGTAAATCCAGCACGATTCGAGTCGGACTGGTCGGGCCAACAGAGACGAATTCGAATCCAGTGGCGACAGGTTCGCCTTCCGCATCGCGCGCGATCGCGATCACCTCTAGCTCTGCCCCTATCGGTACAGCCGGTAATGTACCGACGGGGGACGAAGGCGTCAGAATCAGTGGTGACTCTAGATCGTAAATGAACTGACTATCGCTCACCGAGAAGGCATCGACTTCGATCTCCGCCGTATTCGAGGGAATGACGAGCTTGGTGGCGTCTTGCGGGGCTGTCGTCGGGAATTGGACAGCAATGCTCAGGTTAACCTCGGTGGCTGGCTTAATCGGGTTACCCGCTGTAGGGCTCGAACTGGTGCCACAGCCCGTCAGCGCCAGACTGCCGCAGCCGAGGACGAGAAAAGTCGTCCCTGCCCATACCCACCTTGCCATAGCACTCACACCCATACGTCGCAATCGCCCGTATTGTACAAGATGGCTCGACGCGCAGGGTCGTGCAGACAGCAGTTCCAAAGCCTGTTGGAAATATCCGGACGCAGAACTGCATTCGCTGCCGTTACAAAACTGGCAACCGCAATCGCCCATCTAGCTCCAGCTGGCACGATACAGAAGATATCAGGTTGGGGACTATGTCATGGGATGGCGCGGTCGTTGGTTGGGAAGTTTGACATTGGCAGCTGCAGTGCTGAGCGGGTGCGGCGCGATCGCGGATGTGGATGCAGAGTTAAGCCAGGCTTTGGAAGCCGATGCCGTTGCCGCGATTGAGGCTCCGGCAGCAGCCCTCCCTTCCCGATCGGCTGGTGCGAGTGCGCCACTGGAGCCCCAAACGTCTCTACCCTCGGATATTCCCAACCCGGAGCGCCATCAGACCGGGCGATCGCAATTGGTCCGCCGAGCCGAGTTGAGTTTGACCGTTGAATCCGTTCCCGCTGCCCTACGAGCGATTGACAACCTTTTGCAGCACCAGGCCGGAGACATGCTGGAGATGAATCACGGTACGCCTGCGAGTGAAGATAATCCCCAGCAGGCCTGGCTGCAGCTGCGCGTCCCCCAAGATCGTTTGGATCGCGCAATAGTCGAGCTGCACGCCCTAGGAGAGGTCAAACATCAGTCAATATCAGCTGAAGACGTATCTGCACAGCTAGTCGATTATGAAGCTCGACTAACCAATCTACGCCAGGCAGAAACAACCGTTTTGCAAATTATGGAGCGTTCCGGCAAAGTCGGCGAAGTCTTGGAAGTGGCTCGCGAATTAAGCCGCATCCGCGAATCCATCGAGCGCATCGAAGCGCAGCGTACCAACCTAAGCAATCGCGTAGCCTACTCCACCATTCATCTCAACCTCGAATCTGCAGCTATGATGCCCGCCTCGAACCTCCCTGCCCGACACCTAGCAGATACGTGGCGCCGATCCACCCAATCGGTCGGGCAATTCAGCCTGCAGCTATTAAGTACGGGGATCTGGGCGATCGCCTACAGTCCCTATCTGCTGGCAGCTGTTTTATGTGGCTATGCCATACGCGCCAAGGTCCGGCGCTAGGCTTCAGCTGCATAGGCGGTCATGGAGTTAGTCCGGGGTCGAGCCGGACGAGCGCGCGCAATTTCAAATGAAACGTTGCGACCGCGCAGTTGCGTTTGGCCCATATTCAACACCGCCTGACAGTGCTCGGGCAGTACTTCTACAAAAGAGCACGTTTCGCGGATATCGATTGCACCGATGGTATTCCCCGGCACGCCCGCTTCATTGGCGATCGCGCCGACAATATCCCCTGGCTGAATACCGGCATTGCGGCCGCCACTCACGAACAAACGCACCATGTTGCTATTGGAGCGCGGGCGACGATGGCGGCGATCTCCACTACCATTATTGCGATTAGAGCGATACGACTCCAAGGCAGGCAGTTCAGGAGTTTCGAGCGAAAACTCGGGCACTTTCACCTGCAGGAGATGCAAGGCGGCGATGGCAACGTCGAGGGGGTCGCGATCCTCAGCTAAGTGGGCGGCTAGCTGACTGGCGATCGCCGAATCTGCACCTTCAAGCTGCTGGTGTAGAGCATCGAGCAAGCGGCGCTGGCGAACTTCTTTCACGTCCTGCCAAGAGGGAATTGACATGGGCGTAATCGATTGACCGACCGTCTGTTCGAATCGACGTAATAAATAGTTCTCGCGCCGCGTAATTAACGTGATTGCGATCCCGTCGCGCCCGGCCCTGCCGGTCCGCCCGACCCGGTGCACGTATGCTGCTGCCGTCCCCGGTAAGTCAAAGTTAAATACGTGCGAAACTTGCTCGATATCCAAGCCACGAGCTGCGACATCAGTAGCGACAAGCAGGTCGATCGCGTGGCTGCGGAATTTGCGAATGGCTGCTTCACGGGCAGTTTGACTCAAGTCGCCGTGGTAAGCTTCGGCCCTGTGCCCGGCTTCGACCAATGCCGCGACAACCTCATTTGCACCTTGCTTAGTTTTCGTGAAAATAATGGCGGCTTTGGGCTGCTCCATTTCAATCAACCGAGACAGAACGCCCATTTTGTGACGATACGACCCGATAAAGCACACGCGCTGATCGATATTGGCGGCATCGTCAACGTCGCTATCAATGTTAATGCTGACTGGATCGGTGAGATAGTTGTGAGCCAAACGACGTAGCTCAGGCAGGAACGTCGCTGAGAAGAAAGCATTTTGCCGCTCGGCTGGTAAGTGGCTGAGGATTTTCTCGACATCTTCCGAAAATCCCATGTCTAGCATGCGATCGGCTTCGTCGAGCACCAGCGATCGCACTTGACTGGCATCTAGGGTTCCCTGCGTGAGGTGGTCGAGAATTCTGCCTGGGGTACCGATGACCACTTGGGAACCGCGATTGAGCTGCCGTACCTGCTGACCGAAAGGTTGACCGCCATACACAGCTGCAACGTGAATGCGATTGCCGCGCCCAAACGTGGTGGCCACCTCTGCCACCTGCAGTGCCAACTCGCGGGTAGGAGTGAGGACTAGCACCTGCACCGCTCGCCGCTCGGGATCGACGTTATTGACAAGCGGGAGGGCAAAAGCAGCCGTTTTACCGGTTCCGGTGCGAGCACAAGCAATAGCATCGCGCCCGTCCAACAATAGAGGAATAGCTTCGCGTTGAATATCAGTAGGTTCTGTAAAACTCTGCTCGGCCAGAGCTTCTAATAAAAAGGGCTTGAGACCTAAATCAGCAAAATTAACTGGCATGTTGTCCTCGGATATGGTGCAGCCTCTCAAGTCGCTCCCAAAACCGGGCACATGCGGTGCGGATGCCTGTTGGAACCCCAACACTACCCACCGAAGACGCAACTTTCAGGCTAAAGCTGTGCGTTTGCTTTCCCTACCATACTCTGATTTCCTGTAGAAATGTAAAGTATTTGGTCGAAAACTACATAAAACCCTGCGCGCTCGATTGGCTAACTAGCCAACATCCCGCCAACTATGCGAGTCGATCTGAAAGGTTTTACGAGCGCTGGCGCAGATGGGATATCCCAATGCTGCGCTCGGAATGTCACGCACGCCCCGACTATTATGCCCTGTGCAGGCAGTGATGAGAGCGATAATTCTATGGGGATCGTCGAAATTTTAATCCGAACGGCATTGACCCAGATCTAACTTGAAGGTGACTTCACTCAGCGGGGCTTGAGATTCTGTCGGTTCGAGATCCTGTGCAAGGTCGAATCTCGGTCTCGCGGGCGATCGCCGGGGAGATGTGATTGGGTAGCGCTGCATTTAATCGATGCTGACTCCTTCAATCACTTGCGGTGGCTTGGTCGCTCGCAAAGGGGCTTGCTTGGCGCGCCGCGATTTCTGATGGTGAGCTTGGAAGTGGTTTTGCCACAGTCCGAGAATGTCGAGGGTTTGACCGCCGTGCTGAGTGAGGCGCTGGCGGACTTTGCACAGGACCGGGGTGTTCACGCAGACGCCCGACACGATGACCTGGCCTTTAGTGAGGGCGGGTAGTTCGCTCAACAGGTCGCGGCCTGCCGCTTCCACGCCATGGCGGAGATTTTCTTGGTCAATGGGGTTGATGATGCGCATGAGGAATTGACTCATGCATTGCGACATGATGTCAGAATCCAGCTTGCCAGGACGTTGGGTAATCAAACCGACGCCGATGCCGAACTTACGACCCTCGCTCAGAATCGTGCGCAACACCATCTTGCAGCGCGACGGCTCGTGGGCCGGGGCAAACCGATGAGCTTCTTCCAGCAGAACGAAGACCGGACAAGGCAAATAGTGTTCGTCACCTTCGGTCGCTTTGCCTTTGTGGGTATTCATGCGCGCTTGATTGGTTTGGCGCAGAATGGCGGCAGCAATGACCTGCTGCTCTTCCTGACTGATCTCGTTCATTTGCAGGACGGTGAGCTGGCCCGGCTCGAATAATTCCTGCGGCGAAACGGAATGTTCGCAGTCGCTAAAGTAAGGCGATCGCTCGATTTTCTCCAGCTTCCACTCCAAGGCAGCAGCTGAGGACCCTTGACTGCCTTCTTCTCCCGCATCCTGAGCATTAATTTCGTCAATCAGATCGGGAATGGTCCAGCGATGTTGATTGAACTGGACGACGCGCCGGAATGATTTTTCTAAAAAGGCTTTTTGCCGCTCGCTCATTTCAGGCAATAGCGTTAGAATGTCGTAGAAATTGAGCGACGAAACCCGAATTTTTACCTCCTCAGGCGTAATAATTTTCACTTTGGGCTGATAGCCATCCTTGCCCGTAAATGCTTCGTGGCCTTGGATTTCACTGAGGGTGTGATATTCACCGTGGGGATCGAACACCAAAACTGCGGCGCGGTTTTTGGGCAGCATCAGTTCTTCTAGTAACACCCCTGCCGTGTAGGATTTTCCCGACCCGGTTCCAGCCAAAATTGCTAAATGAGTGCTGACTAGTTCTTTGACATCTAGGACGACGGGCACTGCATTTTCTTCGCGCAATAGCAAGCTGCCGAGTTGGGCACCTCCCACTTCTTGGGGATGGCGACGATTGAGGACTTCGCGCAACATGACATCGGAAGCCAAGAACACTTTCGTACCCGGTGCCGGAGCGCGACGGGGATTCATAAAACCGAGGGCGGCATGGAAATAGCCGATCGCATCCACCATGACCGCATAAATTTCGGGGTTGGGATGGCTAAATCCAATCAAGGCCGCGATCGCGCTGGGATCGATATCGGTATCGGCAAAAATGCGATCGGGTAAGTGATCGAGGAGTTCGAGGCTAGAAATTTTCCCCAGGATTTTGTAAGGGCGATCGCCTTTGGTATCGCTAGCTGTTTCGTAATAAACAAATTCTCCGACTTTGACCAAACGACTATCGGACGTAATAAAAACGTATTGATTAGCCGAATCGCCCGGCCCTTTCACCGTCCCGATGGCTAGAGGCTGATTGGATTCCATTACCGCACCGCTCCCATCGTGATTTTCCAGGATAATTCTTTACTCAACAGTTCTAAGGCACGTCGCTCGCTGCTATAGAACATCGAGCTGATGGTATCGAGCACCTGACAGATGAGCTGCGGGGCAAAGGGACCGCCACAGTTAATTAGGTGACCGTAATACGAAAATTGGGACTCGCCGGTTAGGGTGCGATGAAAGTGATACACCTCGGTCTCTTCCATCCGATAGGCGACGGTATTGATGGGAATGACCAACCGCGGAATACCTTGAATGCCGTAGCGGCGTCCCGACTTGCTTTCGGCGGGATATTCCATCGTGCCAATGAGAGCGACATTGAGCAGCGTTCGAATTTCTGTTTGTAAATCAGGGGCGAAGATCGGGCTGGGATCGCTGGACAAACGGGGGCCGGCATTCATAAACGACGGGTTAAATAGCTGCGTGTTATAAACCACGCCGACAGCAGCCAGCGTCGCATTGGGCTCGTCTAATTCGAGCTTGATGAAGCTGCCAAAGCCGTAGTCATCTGCCGTGGGCGGATGGCTGACTTCTAAGCGATCGTCCACCTGAATGACGTAATCGCAGTGGCTGTTAGACTTGACGACTTTGCCCAGTTTCATCGCATGCGCCTCCGTCGCAACTTGCTCGCTGTCTTGCGAGACATGCGTAACGTTAACTCGTTTTTAGCCGACCAATCTTGCAGCAGTCGCACGAAAGTTTTGCGATCTTCTGCACGCAACAAAGCTGTCTGGTCGGCAGTTTCAATGGCGTATGGATAACCTCCACCCACAATCGCTTCACATCGCACGATATCCACCACCCAATCGAGTAATCCCGCTTCGTGAATCCAGAGGGGAATTTCGAGACGGGCGGGATAGTTTTCGTTAGTTTTGATGTAGACAAACCCGACGCGATCGCGCATTTCTTGATAGCTAGTCAGAATGCTCTGCTGACCTTTTTGCGTTCCCCCCCGCGCGCAAATAAATAGGGGCGTGCGATCGCCCCACTGCAGAAAACCATCCATGAGTTGAGCGTCGTGAATTTGGGGAGCATCCGGCAGATCGAACGTGTGGCGCAACATGCCGGTTAAGTCGCGCGTGTACGTGGTATCGATATATGCCACCAGGGGCACGCGAGCAGTCTCGCTGGCTCGCAGCAAACTCAGACAAGACTTGACATAGGTCGCTTGTACTTGGGGCTCGTAAGCTTCGGCAAACGTGGCCACCAAAGCCCCATCGGCAAAAACGACGCGCTGACCGCCATCGGCATGAGCGTACATGTACTCCGTGAGGCGATCGCACTCCATCTGAAAGCGACGGAGGTTGACCTTTTGCTCGCGGGGTTCGCCGCTGCTGCTGGCTTCTAAATCGCTGGGAGCGAGCACTTCGACGACAATATCTTTGTCGTAATGCCCCGCGCAATTATGCTGATTTTCAAACCAACCGACTTGTACCAATGCGATCGGGATGGAGAGGTCTTTGCTGACATAAATTTGCGAGCCGTCTACTGCAAATGTCGGGATATCGGTGATGGTGTGTTTTACCCAAGCGAGGCTTTCTTCCCGGCTTTGCCAGCGATGGGGAAAGGGGACTTGCCAGCGACGGTAAACGTCCCACTCGCAAGTGGGTAAAGCACCTGGAGCAGCTTGTCCGGCTAACTTTTCCGCGATCGCGAGACTGTTCCACTCGCAAAGATCTTTGAGCGCCTGACTGTAGAGCGATCGCTTGAGACCGATATCGGTGTCGAAGGTGGCAAAGGCATTACGCTTTTGCTCTAGTAGTTCCAAAACTCGGGCAGTTTTGAGCGTCATAGACAACCGACCGGAGAGAGAGGTGAGGCAAATGATGCCTCTAGTGGATACCTCCCGCTCATTCTACTGTATGACGCTATATACAGAAAACGTGACGTTTTCGTTCCTCATGTCGAACTATCCGCTAACTCAAAGCAACGCGAAAGAGCTGGCGTCTATGTGTGATGCTGAAGCGTTATTCAACATAGACATTGCCTGCCTCAGCTATGATTTGCTGAGCATGCTGCCGAACTCGCCTGAAGAGGGTGTCACAGGATAGCGTCGTTCAGCTTCAGCAAGCTTCTCCTGTGCCGCCTCAACCAGGTCGATATCCAAGGTAGCCGCGAGATTGCAAAGGTAAATCATGACGTCGCCTATCTCAGCGCGCACGTCGTCACGCAGCGGCGGCGGTACGCTGCATCTGCTATCGAGCCACATAAAGTGTTCCATCAGTTCGCCGACTTCGACGCTCAAGGCCATCACCAAGTTCTTGGGCGTGTGGTGCTGACGCCAATTGCGCCGTTCTGCAAAATCGATAATGGCCTCGGTCAGCACGTCAATGCGATCGCTCATCAAGCTGCCTCACGATAGGTAAGTGGCTGATAAATTTCTGGGTAAGTGTGCTGCTTGAGAGCATCTTCCATGGCATCGACAACGGCGCTAAGTGCGTTGCCTACATCGTTCACTGCAGCAATGAGTTCATCTCTTGTCATCTCGCTAACCGGTATCGATTCCAGCTGTACGGCATCCGCTTCGGGATCGGGTTCGAGTGCCGGAGCCTCGGGATTAGGTCGCTGCATGAGGTAAGGCAAGTCCAGTCCTAACGCATGCTCTGCCCGCCTTGCCAGCCGACTTATCGGTTCGCTAAAGGAATTCGTAAATGTCTTAATCGCAACCATGGTCCAGTAGGTGTGCAGTGCCGAGGCTTGGCGGTCAACGTGGCGAACAATGGTGTTGCGCAGATCGCGGCAGGCCTCGGTATGCGCGTCGAGGTAAACGAATTCCAACATCCGGCTGGTCGGCCAAGAAAGGGCCCGATCGAGCATCAGCGACTGCCAATCGACATACATCATTTGGGCGCGATGTCCGAAACGCTGCGTCAGGCGGTTGACAGCGCGTTCAATCGCGTTCTTCGGACTGGGAATGGGCATCAGATAGCGATAAGCCGTGCGCGAGCCGGTAATGTCAGAGGAAAAGAATAGCGTGTATAGCCTCAGTTTCGCGATAATGTCGTCGAGACCGCGGTCTTGAAAGATTTCCGATCGCTTATAGGCATCGA
>JBCBVC010000136.1:0-10772 GCA_039817845.1 Cyanobacteria bacterium J06642_2 | reverse complement strand
AGGTGGCTCGGGCATTGGGTTTCCTATCAGGAGTACACCCGTTGATACTCTCAAAACGAGTATGCGTTTGCCCTGACAGGTCTCAGTCTGTGATGTAGGTGTCAATGTGTAGTGTGATAAGGTGAGAGACCCAGGTCAGTTCCTGCTTCGTGATTTGTCGATTGCTGCTGCACGCTATCCGAGTTTGAGCGATATCGGGCTAGCGTGTCAGTGAAGTTGGTGAAAGCGCGCTCTTCTGTTTGAGGGAGCTGGTCGATTGCAGTACGAGGTTCCTGTGTAATGGCGAAACGCCGCAATTTCAAGAAAGAAAAAGCGCAACGCAATCGGGAATACGCCCGAAAGTTTCGCAAATCATCGCGGCGCGGTCGCGGATATGGTCGTGGCGGTGGCCGCTCTGATGGCAATCAAACCGATCAGTCTGAGACGCAGTCGGAGCAGCAGAGCTAAGCTGCACAGTTATCTTGCGCCTGTAGTTGAGCAGCAGTTTTAGGTTGAGGGAAATGGGCAGTCAGCGAGCGACTTGGTCCAGGCCTTGCTTAACTGGGGCGCCATAATGCCAAATCGCGAATCTTTCCACGTCCCATCGGCAACTGCATCAAATTATCGACAGGCATTGGAACCAGCTTTGTGGGTGCTGGGGGGCGCGCGCAGCGGCAAAACGTCTGCATTGGTCGAGCGCTATGTTGCTTGGGTCGAACGGGGGGCTGACAGCCGTACCATTTTTGCATTCGCGACGAACTCGCAGCTCAGTCGCGAACTCTCGCAGCGATTACAGCAAGCAACGGGCAATCGGGTAGCGGTTGCGGTACAGACCCCCATCGGTTTTTTCCAACACGAGGTGCTGCTTTATTGGCCGCTGCTGCAGGCAGAAATGGGGCTGCTGGCGAGATTTCCTTTAGTCCTCAAGCCGGAGAACGAACAGGAAATTGCCACGCAACTGTTCGAGCGGGACTTAGACAGTGGGGCAATCGCCTTAGAAGGATACTCGCGGACTCGCATCGTGCGGCAAATTGTCGATAACGTTCAGGTGGCAGCACTCGCGGGTGTGCCGATTGCAGAGATTGGCGAGCGCTTGGTGCGAGGGCGGGCGGAAGATAGTCCCGTTCCCCCAGAGATGCTGCAACAGGTAGGTACGCTGGCTAAATGTTTCCGCGATCGCTGTCTCAATCAGGGACTGCTGACCTACGGGTTGATGACAGAACTGTACGGTCAGGTGTTGCTGCCGCACCCGCTGTATCGGCAGCAGTTTCTGCAACGCTGTCGGTACGTTCTGGCCGACGATGCCGACGAATATCCGGCGATATTAGCTCAAACATTCGAGTGGCTGCTGACGGAAAAAATCCCGACCGCATTTGCATTCAACCCCAATGGCTCGGTGCGTTTGGGGTATGGTGCGGACCCGCAGCGGTTAGAAAGTCTAGCGAAAACTTGTCAAATAAGCAGTTTGCCCGAGCCGCAAAGCTGCATAGATGATTGGTCGGCGCTCGAGTTGGCGTTAGTAGATCCAGCCTCTGCATCTTGGGGAGCGAAGGCACCCGCGCTGCATTCGGTGGTGGCGATCCAACGAACGACGCGGCGCGAGTTGTTGCGTGCCGTGGCTGATGCCGCGATCGAGGCCGTTCGGAATCGCGCCATCGCGCCCGACGACATCGCCATTGTCGGGCCGGGTTTAGACGAGATTGCTGCTTATGCCCTGCAAAGTTGGTTTGACGCAGCTGATATTCCGGTACGTCGCCTAGATACATCGCAGCCGCTGTGGACAGTGCCCATGGTGCGATCGCTATTGGGGTTGGCGGCATTGGTGTATCCCCACTGTGGGGGCGTTCTGACCCCAGATGCCGTTGCCGAGATGTTGGCGAACGCCACGCAGAACTGCATCGACCCGGTCCGGGCGGGGGCCATCTCCGACTGGTGCTTTCGTCCCGGCTCCGATCGACCTTCGTTGCTGGCGGTGTCGGCGAGATCGGATGGCAAGACGGCTGCAGGCATCGAGGGGATAGGATTGGGGGCTGCCTTGCTGGGATATCGCCTGGGGGCAAAGGCAGCTGGTGCGTATGAAGCACTGGCTCGCTGGGTGACAGAGCAACAGCGTCAGGAACCGCCTCCATTACCCGAATTCTTCGATCGCGCCATCCGCGAGTTTTGGCTGGAGTCGCCACTGTCTTCTCAACAGGCTCTTGCCTATCGAGCTTTACTCGATGTCGCTCAGCGTTACGAAGCGGTCGCGCAGCGGCTGGGACAAGTTGGGACGGAGGTTGCCCTCGGATTTTACGAGCTGTTAGCGACTGGAACGGTGACCGCTAAACCGGATACGGCTGATTTGGATCGGGGTGGGATCGTCCTGGGAACGATATACCAGTATCGTCTCACCCACCAGGCACATCGCTGGCAGTTCTGGTTGGATGCAGGCTCGAGCTTATGGAATGCGGCCTTTAGCAGTTTTGGCTCCTTCCGTCTGAAAAATCCCTATGTATTCTTGAGCGATTGGTCCGGCGAGCTGTGGACGGCCGAGCGATCGCGAGTGGTTTTAGACGAGCAACTCCAGCGCGTGACGCGCGACCTGCTGCAACGCTGTCGGGAACGCGTCATTCTCTGCCATAGCGAGTACTCAATCTCGGGAAGCGAAGCGACAGGGCCGCTTTTACCTTGGCTCGATAGTGCTTTTGCCTGGGGTGGAGATATGGTAGGCGAACAAGCAGCAGAGGTCAGAGGTTAGGTGCAGGCCGAGTACCATGAGGAGAAGGGTTGAATGCTGGCCGCGCTGGCCTGCCGCCATCGGTTCGCGTTGGCCCATGCCCTCGCCCGCTCGCGCTGATTAATCTATGAGCTTTTCTGATCCGGATCGCAATCCCGCCAATCGCAATCCTGCTGGTCGTCAAGAGCGCGGCTCTGAGGACTATTCCAAGCGCCCGACCCCACGTAAAAGTGCAGCACCGCGTGACGAGGTTCCCCGTGGCGAACGAGCTGCAGCTTCTGGCGAGCGGGCTAGCAAGCCCAGAGAGAGTGCGCCCCGTTCCGCAGCCCTAGAATCGCTGAGATCGAGAACTTATGAAGATTCGGCTTCTGCCGATACTTCCTATAGAAATGCCTACAGAGAACGCCAATCGAATCCTGCCGGCAGTCGTATGGGCAGCTATGGGCGATCGCACAGTTATGGCGGGGGCGGCTACGGAGGCGGTCCTGGCGGCCCTGCGACGGATCGCCAAACTCCTGCTCCAGGCTCTCGATCCAACGGGTTCAGCATTTCGAATGCAAGCATAGTCGCTCTAGTAGCCCTAGTCATGTTTTTTGCTGGCTTTGCCATGCGCGATGTCTACACGGCTGAAGGCGGGTTCGACGACGAACGTCCGATTCAGGCAGATCAAGTGCCCGAAAAACTGCGGAACTTTTGCATCCAGTACAACGGCTATCCCTCATTCAGCTTGCTAACAGTGGACACGATTTCTTCGCTTACTGCTTCCAGCGTCCCTATTCTCAAGCTGGACACCTGTACCATTCCCACGCGCGAGACTGCCAATGCTCTCGCCGCTCTGGGCGTGGAAAAACGCTCTGAGAGTATTGGTTTGCAGCTAGGAGGCTCGAACTTGACACTCGTGGTTGCGCCACTGGCCGATCGTCTGGCGTCGCAGTTGTATAGTTCCTATCCGGGATTGGCATCGGACTTGAGAGGCAGCACTCGCGATGAAAATGTGGCTGCTTTGCAAGAACGTATCGGCGAGTTTTTAGTGGACGACATCAATAAGGTTACGCTGCAAAACGTAGTGAAAACTAATTTGCCAGGGGTATTTGCCGTCGCACCGGGCCATTCTTTTCCCATTCAGCCTAGCTTGCAGCGGTAATGGTGTAGTTCGACATGCATGTATTGAGGAGGCGAGAGCGGTGGAGTCGCATGCGGCTGGTTTATTCGTGACGCTTGAGGGTGGTGAAGGAGCGGGCAAAACGACGTTGCAAACATACCTGCTTCATCGCCTTGCCGAGGCTGGTTATGACTGCATCGGTACGCGCGAACCGGGCGGTACGCCCCTCGGCCACCAGTTGCGGGAGATACTACTGCATCGAGGCGATCTGGCAACGACAACCGAACTTCTTCTCTATGCCGCCGATCGCGCCGAGCACGTCGCTACAGTTATCCGTCCTGCTCTCGCGACTGGCCAGATCGTTATTTGCGATCGCTTTACCGATTCCACAGTGGCTTATCAAGGATACGGACGGGGCTTGGACTCGAACGAGATCGTGAGTTTGAATCAGATGGCCACAGAGGGTCTGCAACCGGATTTAACCCTCTGGCTCGATTTGCCTGTAACGGTCGGTCTCACTCGAGCTCGCCAGCGAGCGGCAGCGGCCGAACTGGATCGATTTGAGCGAACGGAACTCGATTTCCACCAGCGCTTGCGAGAGGGGTTTACGGCTATCTATGCTCGCCACCCCGAGCGCGTCTGTCGGCTCGACGCCAGTCAACCTGCCGATATCGTTGCCGCTGCGGCTTGGGACCGACTTAGAAATACATTGGTCACTCGAACGCTAGTGCCTAATTCGGCTGCTTGAGAGTAACCTAGAGTCTCTGAATGGCAATCTCTTCCCTGCAAATGAAGCCTCCGACTGATATCGTCGGCCACGAGAAAGCGCTTGAATTTTTGCAGGCAGCCCTAGCTCGAGATCGTGTCACTACCGCCTACGTGTTTGTCGGTCCCGATGGTGTGGGTAAAGCGCTAACAGCACGCTGGTTTGCCCGCGCGCTGCTATGTCCAGTTCGTGGTGTTGAGGGCGGTACAAACCCCTGCAATTGCTGTTCGTCCTGTACGCGCGTCGAGCGTTTCAATCACCCCGATCTTTTCTGGGTGCAACCCACGTACAAGCATCAGAATCGCTTACTAACTCCTGCTGAGGCGGCTGAAGCTGGGCTCCGACGCAAAGCGCCTCCCCAAATCCGCTTGGAACAGGTGCGGGCTTTGTCTGCTTTTGCCGCACGACCCCCTCTAGAAGCCGCGCAATCGGCAATCGTCATCGAAGGAGCCGAGACCTTGGCGGAGGCCGCTGCCAATGCTTTACTCAAAACGCTAGAAGAACCGGGCGCCGCACGCCTAATTTTGACGGCTCCTGCCCGAGCCACACTACTTCCCACCCTGATTTCACGTTGCCAGCTGATTCCATTTCGCGGCTTGAGCGCTACTCAAGTGCAAACAATTCTAGCGCTACAGCCCGATTTACCTGACTTTCCCCATGCACTTCTCGACTTGGCATCAGGCAGCCCCGGACGCGCTTTAGAGGCCATTCAGCTGTGGCAGTCCCTGCCTGAAGGCCTACTGGAGAAATTGCGCGACTGGCCGACCTCACCGCGTCAAGCGCTTCATCTTGCCCGCGCGATCGCGCAGCAGCTCGACTTACCCGCTCAACTGTGGCTAGTTGACTACCTTCAACACTATTTCTGGCAGCAACGCGCTTGTCAGCTCTGCCTACAACGCCTAGAGACTATTCGCAGCCACCTGCAGACTTCGGCTCAACCTCAGCTCACCTGGGAAGCCCTTCTCGCTCCTTTTGACGTGCAAGCTTTGTAATTTGGGATAGATTTCATTGACCAGAGCGAATGGATACACGTGATACAAAAAAAGTCTTAAGGATTTAGCGTATTTGCACCATAAATGCGTCATAAAAGGTCAATACCTTAAATATTAAAATTTTATAAAACCACGATTTTTATTAATCCGGATCTAGGCGCGATCGCGGAAGATCGCAGGGACCTTTTGTGCGTGGAATTACGTAGAAAACGAAGCGGTGTCACGTGAGTCTGAGAATGGCTGGTTCAGTTTGTAATGAGTGAGTTGAAGCAGAGGTCGAGTTGAGGTCCAGTCCGGCTACCGGCGCGCCTTCTCACTGTCGTGGAGGATGGGGAACGCGAAGAAAAATGAAGACAGATAGGCATGATGCTCATGTTGTCAGGGCTGCTTGCGCAAGGGATCTTTGCGAAATGTTGACAACACTTTGCAACTTTTTTGCCGCTGCAGCGATCCCCGATTCCATGATCCATAATAGAAAGGCTTAAATGAGCGGGCATTGCAGCGCGATCCCGGACTGTGCAATACCGAGGATGTGGCTGCGGGGTGGTGAATGCGTAGCAGTTGATACTCTGCGATCCCAGTGCAGATGTTACGTTCAAATAGGCTCAACATTAATGCCAGTTTAGGATGCAGCCATGCAGATTATTGACTCTTTACCAACGACTTTGGATGGGAAACGGGTGACGTGTGTTTATGTCAATTCGAGTAGCTCAATCCAGATTGCACGCATTACAAACGTGAAGAATTGGTATTTCGAGCGTGTAGTGTTTCCCGGACAGCGATTGATGTTTGAGGCTGTTCCGGACGCTACTGTTGAGATTCATACCGGCATGATGGCTAGTGCAATTTTGGACGACACGTTTCTGTGTCGGGACTTGGCCGTTGATGATGAAAACGTCAGAGACCTAGTCACTGCTGGCCCGGTTAAGCGCGCTTCATAGTGTGGGCTGATGTTGCTTCGCTAGCCTTTGGTTCATCTAATTAATTATTTCTCGATCGCCGCTCAGTTCTGACTGGGCGGCGTTTTACGTTCCCATTTTAGAAACAGCGGGATCGCAGAAACGAGAGTCAGAATGAGAGTAGCGATCGCGAGGGGCATAGCATCGCCACCAGTGAAGGCATCGCGACCTGTTTTACCCAGCCAGGTATACGCCATAGTGCCAGGAATGATGCCTATGGCCGTTCCGACTGAGTACTTGGCTAGTGAGATCGGCGTCAAGCCAAACAGGAAGTTAACCACGCTGAAGGGCGAGATGGGGGCAAATCGAACGACGAGGACAAATGCAAGGGCATTGCGGGCTACTGCTTGTTTGAAGTTCTGCAGTCTAGCTGAATGTCCGTAGCGTCGTTCGGCCCAGTCATGAAGCCATCGTCGAGCCATGGAAAAAGCCATAATCGCACCGAGAGTTCCCCCAAGGACTGACCAAAGCGTGCCCCATACTAGTCCGAAGAGCGCGCCACCGGTTACGGCGAGGATAGTGCCGGGGATCGCAAAGATGCAGGCAAATACATGGGCGAGGACAAATAGAGCGGGTGCCCACGGTCCCAGCCTCTCGAAGTAAGTCTGGAGCGTATCGCGATCGAACGCAGCCGATAGCGGGCCGAAAATGACGAGACTGGCGATCGCCACGACAGCGATCGCCAGCCAGATTTGAGGACGTTTCAGCGAATTCAAAAAGTACACTCCAACAAGGTAGGGGGTTGACCTGTTGGCACTCGATCAGTTCGCCACCGAACCCGGCGTCTCGCCTACTTCTTTTTTCAACGCGTTGCGAGCAATGCGCGTCACGTAGACCGTCACCGCCACAGTGGCAATAAAGCCAATAATGCGAATAGCCCACTGTACGGCAGCGTTGGTTGGTTGGTCGGCGGCACCAATCATGGCCAGATTTCCTGCCAGCGATCCCAGGTAAACGTACATGATTGTACCGGGAAGGATACCTGTTGAGCCGAGGATGTAGTCTTTCAGAGAAACTTGAGTCAGACCGAGAGCGTAATTGAGCAAGTTAAAGGGAAAGGCTGGAGAGAGACGAATCAGAAAAATAATTTTCAAACCCTCACGGGCAATCGCGTTGTCAATCGCCTGAAACTTGTCATTGCCAGCAATACGCTTTGCCACCCAATCACGAGCGAGGTAGCGTCCAATGATGAATGCAGCCGTAGCACCGATCATGGCACCAACAAATACAAAAATTGCACCTTTGACTACGCCAAACACGACTCCAGCTCCGAGGGTAAGAATCGAACCCGGCAAGAAGGCCACGGTGGCCACAATATAGAGCAAGATGAAGGCAAGAGGACCCGCCGGTCCCAAATTATCAATTGAAGCCAGCGTGTTGCGAAGGATGGCTTGTGGATTAAATCCACCACCATCCTGAGCCAACACAGGGGCGGCGTGCAATAGTAGCGCTGCTGCCGCTAGTACAATGGCAAAGCGCACGGTTCGAGTAGGCGTGAGGCGGTCGGGGGGGACAGTCATGATGACGAAACCTCTGATTAGAAAGCAAGACGCAAAACATGAACGAAGCAAGTGCAAATTCTATTCGCGCAACCATCAGTGCTAGGCAGAAATCTAAACGAGAGAGCCGCCACAGCTAGAGCCGCTCCCCGCCGTGCATCCGTAGCAGTAGGGTCGTGTCTGGACGGTATCGATAATATCCAAACTGTTCTGCTCTAGCAGGTCAGTTACGGTTAACGGCTTGCCAGAACGATCGCGCGCTGGCAAACCTTCCATCTGATTGAAATCGCAATCGTAAATCCAGCCTTCATGGTCCACAGACAGTTCGTTACGACACATCAAATGATCGACAGTGCTGGCATTGAAATGCTCAGCCAAAAACTGCAGGTAAGGCTCGTGTATTTTCAAACGATTGAGATGGAACTTGGTACGGCCAATAGGGATGTTCGTGATGGTGAAGAGCTGGTTGAAGATGATGCCGAACTGTTCTCGGAGGTGAGCTTTATAAGCACGTTCCAACCCCTGCTGATCCGCTGTCAGCGAAAATTGGGTGGAGGTAGGCAACTGTGGGTTGTAGACCAAATCTATTTTTAGCTGCGGATCGCTTCCATAACCCAAATGATTCAACCATTGCAATGCTCGAATCGAGCGCTCGAAGACACCATTCCCGCGCATCCGATTGACGTTATCAGCCAGATAACAAGGCAGCGATGCCACAATATGGAGCTGATGGCGGGCGCAATATTCTGGCAAATCGCCAAATCCGGCCTCAAAGTAGATAGTTAAATTCGAACGCACCATCACGGCTTTATCCCGAGCGCGAGCCGCCTCGACTAACGGTCGAAAACCGTAGTTCATCTCGGGTGCACCGCCGGTCAAGTCCAAAGTTTGAATGCTGTCAAAGCGACGAATGACTTCGATGAGTTGCGCGCATACATCCTGTGACAATTCTTCCGTTCGCTTCGGACCCGCTTCGACGTGGCAGTGCGCGCACGCTAGATTACAGCGTCTGCCTAGGTTAACCTGCAATACTGAAATCGGCTGCTTAGTCAAAGGTGCATTCAAGCGCACGTGAAAAGGTTCGAGCGCGACGTGCAGCGACGATTCAGTACGGGTACATGTCATGAATCACTCCAAACAGTAACAGTTGAGATAAATCCAGTTAGCCAACATAGAATGTCGTTCCCAGACCATTGAGTCAGGTCAACCTGAATGCTGGCTGAGAATGTCCTACAGACCTGCTGAGTGCTTTTAAGAAGTCGTTCGGATAAGCAAGAGTTCTTCGGATAAGCAAGAGTACAACCGCAAGTACGAGGATATAGAGGTGACGCTAACAACGATCGCTATTGCCGTCAATGGAGAATTTGCGAGATGAGGGTTTACATCGCTTAAAGTTCAATCTTTCACGTCTTCAGTTAAGCTGTCGCTGTCGATGGTCATGACGGCACGCGAACGTACCATCCTGCGTTTCCTCGAACAGTCCTGTAGAATTGCATTACGTATATCAGTATTATTGGCGAGACAGCGCTATAAGTCCGGCAAAACAATGCACATAGAGTTGTCCGAACTCGCACGAAGGTCGCATTAGATGCCCGAGATCTCTGTCATTATTCCGGCCTACAATGCCGAACGTACAATTGCAGAAACGGTGCAATCCGTTCTCAATCAAACATTCGTAGATTTCGAGCTCATCATTGTTAATGATGGTTCGACTGACGGCACAGCAACGGCGATCGAGCAGTTTTGCGACGCGCGCATTCGGTTCCTGTCTTTTGAAAATGCTGGTGTATCCGTGGCTCGTAATCGCGGCATCGCGTCTGCTACCGGCCGATTCATTGCATTCCTCGATGCTGATGACCTCTGGACACCTGAAAAACTAGCCAGCCAACATGCTGCATTACAGACGAATCCTGAGGCTGGAGTGGCGTATAGCTGGAATACTTTTATTGACGAGCACGGTAACTCTTTGGGGCGGCAAAATCCCGTGTATTTCGAGGGAAATGTGTATAGCGAACTGCTCGTGTGCGACTTTCTCGTGTGCGGTTCCACAATTCTGGTGCGGCGAGAGGCGATCGCAGATGCAGGGGAGTTCGATCCCGAACTGATTAATTATCAAACGATCGACTATTGGCGCAGACTGGCACGTCAATGGTCGTTTGTATTGGTACCCGAATATCAAATTGTGCGACGTGTGGTGAGCGGCTCGCACTCGTCGAATCTCGAACGTCACGAAAAATTCATGATGTTGGCTATTGACAAGTCATTTCGAGATGCCCCTGATGAACTTCAATATCTAAAGAATAAAAGTAAAGGATTTCATTATCAACACTTAGCACATAAATTTTTAGAGCGAAAACAAGACCGAGATGGCATTCACCTAGCCGGACAGAAGTTATGGGCTGCGATCGAGCACTATCCTCCACTTTTGCTCAATCGTAATATGCAGCGCACGCTCCGTAACTGGATGCTGTTAACTCTGTTCCGCCCTAAAACATTTCGCCTAATGTCGCAAATCTACCATCATGCTAAACTCGCAAAGGTTTCAAGATCTACACATAATAATAAATCCGAGAAAAGTATCGATGATGTAGCCAAACTGTCTGAAAATTTTTGAAGTTTCATGAGTACAAGCAGTGCTGGAAGCATTATCATCTTATCCTGGCAAAGCAAATGCTCTCCTTAAATGCTTTCCTTAGATGATCTCCTTGGAAGCATCGTTCCGAGTTCGTGACACGATGCGGCAGGGGTTCATGTGAAAT
>JBCBVC010000135.1:0-10838 GCA_039817845.1 Cyanobacteria bacterium J06642_2 | reverse complement strand
CATGAATTGATGATTATTATATTAAATTCATGCAAGCAGTCTACTAGATTGATTACATCTCATCAGCCATAGAATATTTGGCTGCAGTCAAGCTCTAAATCCTCCCAAAAAGATATTTAAGAGCTGATTTGTAAACGAACATGTGCTTCCTGCTTAGCAAGGGTTTCAGCTAATCTGTTTGCGACGAGCCAAAGTAGTCGCAAGCCTCTTCTGGCAGGGGCATGAGACTTCTTAAGATTTGCTTTGCAAATTAGCTCTAAATCCATATGGTAGGGACATTTGCTGAAAAATAGCAGAGGTCAACCTGGTCATGACGGATAAAACAGGTTACGTAGCAATGATGAAACTTCAAGAGGAACCTAGCGCTGCTTGAGCATGGTTTCTTCTCGCAATATGAGCTAAACTGAATCGGATTTAACTCCGACCTACTTCATCCTAAATCTCAGAACTATTTATCTCTCAACGCAAAGAATCTAGATACGCTTGTACTAATTTCATGCCTTCTCGATCTAAAGTAGTGACTCCTAGATAAGGCATTTCAACATTCTTGATGACATTACCAATCTTTCGTTCTTTTTGCAGAATTCCAGCTTGAGACAGAGGGGTTTCTAAGCTGAAGTCAAACTCTCTGCGCGCAGATTTGGGATAGCCAGCTGGGTTATGGCAGTGAGCGCAGTTGATGTCGAGATAAGCGCGGCCCCTATCAGAGAGGGAGAGATTCGTATCTGTATAGTCAGGGAGAGAGGCAATCTGGTTGTGGTCGAATATATCGAGCAGGTCTAAAGATTGCAAATGTTCTAATTGGTTTACGGGTTGCCCGTCTCTTTCTACAATGAAATTTAGGTTCCGTAGCTTGGGACCTATCGGCGTAACTTTTAAGTCTGTTTGATGACAGCCAATGCATTCGTGCTGACTGGGGACATGATATGCAATTTTCCTGCTATTGCCCTCGTCATCCAACCAGCTTACCTTCGTATCAAAGCCATCCTGATCTAAAAACGCCTCGGATTGTGAGTCATTCCACACGTAAGTCGCTACGTTCCATAAATCAGCGTCTTTGATGAGGAGACGTGTTTCTATCACTCGTTTGCCTAACGATGGATTGCGGACGTCATCATAATAGAAAAAGGTTTTAACTAAGACTGTTTTATTAGGAAACTCAGGAAGTCCTCCATCCTTAACTTTCTGCATTCTTTCTCCAGCCGGAAGTTTGACTAAGCGCTGTTTCTCGGCATAGTTGACAAACAATGAAGAAGGAAGTTCGAGCTCGTGAAAGTCATCAGATGGGAGCAAATTAGTCATTTCTCCCTGGTAGATGCTGTAGGCAGAAAGGTTTTGCGCAAATTGAGTTGTGTCGGGGATAGGAATATTGCTTGAAAATTTGAGCATAGATGATAGCAAATACGTGAGCATAACTGTCAAGAGCATTGTCAAGACGAAGGCCCATCTCTTTTTTCTCAAAACCACGACGCGCGACCTCTAAAACCACCAAGTGATGATGTTCCCGCTTCTTGAGACCTGTTGCGAGGCTTTTGGAAGAGGGCGTGTCTGTGTTAAGAGACATGAGACACTCACTTCCTCGGCTTCTCTTCGACCTCTCTCATCAATTGGTAGTTGTAGCATTTGTCTGAGTACCTTGTTCGATCACTCGATCGCCCTATGCGATCACCTTAAATTGTCCCATCATGCCGCGATCTTCGTGGATTAGCTGATGACAGTGCATCATAAAGATGCCTGCGACTTGCTCCAGAGCCTGACTGTCAAAGCGAAAAGCCACCCGGAGAGTTTCTTCTGGTCCCAACACGAAGACATCTTTTAGACCGCGCTCGTAGGGACGAGGAGGCTGGCCGTTGCGCTCTAAAAGTTGTCCCTCAACCAGGTGAAGGTGCACCGGATGGGTAACATCGTCCAGAGGATTGATCAAAGTCCAAATTTCAACACTACCTGATTTAATCTCGGCATCGATTCGTTCGGTGTCAAAGACCTGTTCGTTGATCGTCCAGCGGCGATCGCCTGTTTTTTCGCGATTGAAGACGAAAGTTCGTTGGGTTAGGTTATCAGCATTAGCGAGAGTGGCTAGCGGTTCAATTGTGCGTAACTGAATGGGTAGGTCATTATCAACTGTCTCTAATGCTGCGGACTCGTTGACATCAAAGCGCATGATTCTCTGAAATTCTGCTCTTGCCCTAACCTGACCGGCAGTATCGACGGTATTTAAAACCCGGTGAAGGTAGACTTCATCGCCTGGAGCATAACGAGAAAAATCGATAATCACATCGTAGCGTTCGCCAATTCCCAGAGGCAGAGGCTGTTGAGCGCTATTGGCTAGTGTTACTGGTTCTGATAGCAAGCCCCCATCACTGCCGATAACCGTTAGGGGTTCATTCGACGTCAGTCTATTGCGACTGCGACTCACAGCAATCTGGAAATGTCTCACTGGCGAAGCATTGAGCAATCGAAAGCGATATTTACGTGGTTCGACTTTGAAATAAGGCAGCGGAATGCCATTCACTAACGTATATTCACCCTCTAAGTCGGGGTCGCTTTTTGCCCGATTAAGCAAAAAGCCTCCCTTTTTACTAAATTGCTTGCGTTGAATCAGCAGTGGGATATCGTAATCTCCCGTCGGTAAGTTGAGTTCAGCTTCGCGCGGATCTTCCACTATATAAAAGCCAGCCAAACCCATGTTGACATTGCGGGCCGTTAAATCCATCACGTGGTCGTGATACCAAAGTGTGCCCGCGCGATCGTTGGGATAGTGATAGTCTTTCGATTGGTTGGGAGCGACGAAATCAGTAGCATAGCCATCGTACTGAGCGAGTGCTCCCATCCCGTGGAGGTGCAGCACGGTTTGAATGAGTTCACCGCGATCGTCCCGGTCGAGATTATTAGTGACTCGTACGATGCTCTGGCGACGCACCTCTGGGTCGGGGCCACCCACCTGTCGAATGATTGGGCCTGGCACCATACCGTTGTAGCTCCACGTTTCCGTGGCTTGGTTTGAAAAATAGGGTAGAGAAGATCGTTGGAGGGTGAGCTCGTAGTAGTCAGTCGTGGCATCGGAACGAACGGGATTCAAAACCGGCGGGATTTGGAGAGGACGCTGGAATGGCTCAGCGGTGATGAGTGACTCAGTGCGATCCTTTAATGAGGCATAGGCAAAGTCAGATGCAACAAGACCTGCTCCACTCAGTAGACCTAGTTTAAGTAGTGTACGTCGTGAGAAAGTACTCGTCATAACAACATACCTACAGCAAATCAAAAAATCGATACTATCGACACCATATATATCACCTGATAGGAAGACTTGTAAATCTCGGATGTGAAGGGTATTTGCGCATGCCTGGCATGTCAGAAATATCATGAAGATACTGTCTGATTATGAAGATAAATTATGATTATAAAGACAGCATGAACTATAGGAAAATGTTCTACTTCTTTGTTCGATGGCATTAGGGATTCATCGCTCAGATTGACCTCATGCATGAGTATTCACTGTTTTCAAGCATAGCGGTTACGCGATAAGGCCGGATGAGTTCATATTGAGACGACCTGGATAGCGAAAGTAAATCAAATTCTCGGTCTCGAAGAGTGCTGTAAGCAATGATATTCACTTTGCATAGCTATCACACAGAAATTAAGCGCAGAAAACAGAGTGAGTCAAACTACTGTTGACACTGAGTTATATCAATGGCAGAGTAATTCGTTACGTGCGAAGTTAAGATCCACAACTGTTTGAGTCAGCCCTGAGGAGGCAACTAGAAATGCGTCAGTCAACAAAAATTTGGACGGGTGTGGGTGCTTTTGCTCTGGTTGGAGCTGCGCTGGCGGGAATTCCTCAGCTATCTGATGCACAAGCCCGCGATCGTGCCGCTTCTGAAGACAGCGCGATCGCTTCACTGAGCGATTTCTCCGAGCTTGAAGGAGATATCACGCTAAACGCCATGCAGACCGAGGTGGCTCAGGTCGATGCAGGTGGCGAAGGCGGTGAAGGCGGCGAAGGCGGCGAAGGTGGCGAAGGCAGCTACGACAGCGGTTTTGAGGACGTGGTGAGCGGTGCGGATCTGCGCGATGCCTTGGCTGAGGGCGGGCACGTGATCTATTTCCGCCACGCTACAACGGAAAAAGATTACGCTGACCAGGCCGATCCCAACATTGACCTGAGCGATTGTTCGACCCAAAGAACATTAAGCGAATACGGCTGGAGACAGTCGTTAATCATTCGAGATGCATTTGCAGATTTGGAAATTCCTGTCGGTGAAGTCATTTCCAGTCAATACTGTCGTGCGTGGCAAACGGCTCAACTGGCGTTTGGTCGCTACGAGAAGACGGAAGACCTCAACTTCTACCCGGCAGAAGAGTACACCGACGAGCAGTTCGCTCAAATGCGCGATGCGGTGATGCCTTACCTCGTGGAGGTGCCCGAGGCGGGCACAAACCGAGTGCTCGTAGGTCACGATGACGTGTTTGAGTCGGCGGCGGGCATTTATCCAGAACCTCAGGGGATTGCTTACGTTCTGACTCCGGACGGTCAGGGCGAATTTACTCTGGTTGCGAATATGACTCCTGAAGATTGGGCTTTGTTGGCAGCATCTGAGTAGACGCTGCTCGGCCACCGAGATTTGAACTCGGTTTCTAGAAGAGTGTTACGGTCGCGTAGCACTCTTTTTTTCAAGAAATTGCAGCAAGGGTTTACAACAGGAATGTCACAGCTGAAACACATGCTTTTAGACTGACGACTACATCCAGGGGCAGTCATTTGATCTTAAGTCAACAGTTTGGGGACTTGAAGCTCCATGAATATCTAAAAATATCCCTGCACCGATCGCGCACAGGCTCAAATCTTCAATTGCCATATTCCAGGGTCGGGTTGCGATAGATGGTGTGGTAATGTCCCTGACCGCTCGCGCTCTGCCCGACATTGCCGCCGGTCGAAAGCAGTTCGATAATTAGCGTCGGTCCCTGAATGCGCATATAGGTGGGTGTGTTCACCTCGTCATTACCGACCCACGCATAGGAAATCCGATCCAATTCATTTTCGAGCTGGGCCATACGTTTCTCGGCATTTTCGGCTGGCTGAATCGACACCCATTCCTTAATTGCGGCCAAGAGCAGCATGCGTTGTTCGTTAGTCATCTTTGATGCGTTCAAACCGATCGCGGGCGGAATTATCCCATCCTGTCCGGGGCCGGTCAGGATGTCTTGAGGAATGTCACCCGCGTTAGCGGCAGCCTGTTGGTCTGCATCAAGGGCGCTAAAGACGGCGTACCCGGCAAGATGCATGTCGATTCCCGCCTCATACTCCACGCCGTTTAAGGTAAAGAGGGCAGGTTCAGTTCCAACAAAGCTGGGCGACATGGATTCGACGGAATTGTTCTCCACTGAAAGGTTCAATGCTAAATGGTGTCCCCCGAACTGCCAGCCCCAAGGGGCTTCAGCCGATGGCGTGCCGTAGAAGGATAGCCAATAGTTTTCAGGTGCCCATTGCAGTCGCGCTGCTCGCTGGTCGGAGCTGAGGAACGCTTCGGCTGCCATGACCTCCATAACGCTCTGATAGCCTTCTTCTCCTAATGACGAGGCCAGAAATGAAAACAGTAGAGCGCGCTGATCTTCCGAAAGCTCGCCGACCGAAATACCCGTTCGCTGTACGATTCCAGCTGGCAGATTCGACCACTGTGCCCGTTCGGGCGCATCCAGTGCAAACGTAAACTGCGCCTTTGTTGGCTCGTCCACGCTGGCCAGGAACGCTTCTGCTGCCTGCAAAGACGCAGCGGCTGAAGCCTCCCCATAGGAGAGACTGTATTGGGGAATCGGGATGAGCTGCGTATGTTCGTCAACAGGTGCGTCGTGCGCCCAGGCTGGCAACGCAAGAGCAAGCGATAGCACACCAATGGTCCAGCCTTTCACAGCATTTCTCCTGTCACGGATTTCTGGCACGAATCTAACCGACAGAATAAATCAAAGTCGTGCGGTTCTGAGTCAACGGTTTGAGTCCTCGGAGTTATCGGGGGTAATCACTATCCGCCTGCCTTTACAGCTCGTTGGGGCGTGAGCTGGAGGTAGAGGCCGGGGACGACGAGAAGGGCGATCGCCGTCGCGGACAGTAATCCGAAAATAATCGCCATACAAAGCGGGAACCACTGCGCGTCGCTAAAGGCGAGCGGCAGCAGGCCGATGATGGTGGTGATTGAGGTGGTCAAGATGGGACGGAGGCGATCGCTGGCTCCGCGAACGGCTGCGAGGCGAGTATCCGAGCCTCGATCGCGGTGCTTGTTCATCGTGTCTACCATGACGATGGCATCATTGACCACGATGCCGGTGAGTGCAATTACGCCAATGGCGGCGGGGAAAGAGAACGACAGTTCCAGGAAGAAAAAGCCGAAGAGGGTACCGATTAACGCAAATGGAATCGTCATCATGATGATGATGGGCTGCGTGTAAGAACCAAATTGCAATACCAGCAGTGCGAATACTAAAAAGATAGCCACCACCAGCATTTGTCCGGCAGAACCGAAGGTTTCGCCACTGGTTTCAGCATCGCCACCGAAATTGTAGGTATACCCTCGCGGCCAGCGCGTGGCGCGTTCGGCTTCGCTGGCGTTGGGGTCGTACTGCATGGCCTCTAGTTTAGGAGTCAGTTCGGCCAGGATTTCGGTGTCGTAATATCCTCGGCCAGGGAGGACTTTGGCTAGAACCGTGACGCTGCGTTGGGTGTCGCGGTGCGTAATCGACAACGGCACGGCACCCTCAACAGGCTCGAATAGGGCATTGCCGGGGAGCGCTTCTCCGTTAGGAGTAATGAAACGGAGCGTCGCGAACTCGTCTAGGCGTGAAGGCCCGCCGATCGCGCCCTGTTGAGAAGGCCAACGGGTGCTGAGGCGAATTTCTAAATCTTCTTCACCACTGCCGATCGGGAAGTCGCCGACGTCGTTATCGATCATAAAATAGCGACCCTGCGCGCCCAAATCGTCTTGGCTGATGCCGTAAAAATCGAGCGCTTCGCGTTTGGGAACGAGCTTGTAATCTTCGCGCAAGTTACCCAGGTCGTCGCGCACGTCCATCGTGCCCGGAATTTCCCGCAGCGCTTGTTGCACCTGGCTGGAAATCTCCCGCAGCGTTTGCAGGTCGTCACCGAAAATTTCGATTTGGATGGGATCGCCGTCGCTGGCACCAGGATATGCCACGCTCAGAACCGCACCCGGATAGTCGCGCACGATATCGCGTTCCAACTCTTGCCTCAGATCGCGCACGTATTCGAACGACTCGTGCTCTCGTTGCGGGCGCTCGACAAAGACGGCTGACATGCCGACAAAATAATCGGCATTGCCGGGTTTGAGTTCGCTGGTACTGACTAGATTGCTTCGCTGTCCCGCAAGCTTGACGACGCTCTCGAACACTTCGCTGCCATCGGGATCGCTGTAAGTACGCAGCACTTCACCCACGCGATCGGCTAATTCTTGCGAGGTTGCTAACGTTGCTGCCGGAGGAAGCTCGATATTGACGCTTAACTTGTTCTCGTCTGTGGTGGCAAAGAGGGACACCGGCAGTTGACTGAACGCGAACAGTGCCAAGACGAACAGACCAATCGCCCCTAGAGTCCAAATACGGGCTATATGACGGTTCCCGACCGTAAAGCGCAAACTCCAGCGCGAGAAATTCTCTGAAACGACTTCCGTGAGGCGATCGACGAAAGTTTTCGACTCGCTGCCTGCGGGTACGTTCCCCAGCAGAAACTTCGAGAGCGGCACAACTACCAGCAACGCGAGCACGTAGCTCATCACTAAACAGGTAATGGCGCTGATGGGAATGAGGCGAATGTACTTGCCCATCGTGCCCGAAATGGCCATCAATGGAGCCATGGCCAAGATAGTGGTGAGCTGACCAGACAGCGCCGGAACAGCATAGGTGCGAACAGTCGCGATCGCTGCGTCAGGAAAACTCAGTCCCTCAACAAAAATGCCATCGTGCAAGCCTTCGAGCATGAGGATGAACACGTCCACCAGCAATCCCAGAGCCAGGATCATCCCCACCGTCACCATCGTGTTGAGGGTGTATCCCAGCATCCATAAGATGAAAATGACGCCAGCAAACGTGAGTGGAATCGCAAAACCAGCCAGCAGTGCTTCCCGCCATGTCAGTGCCACCAGCAGCACGACGAACACGAGTACCGACGCTTGCATGACGTTACTGCCCAGATTGCCCAGCTCTTCGCGAATTTGGTCGGCATCGCTGTTGAGCACCCGATAATCCATGCCGTAAGGCCAAATTTCCGGATCTTGGCGCGCCAGTTCCATCTCAGCCAGGGCACTTTCAATCACCTGAATCGTGTCGCTGCCAGCAACTTTGACGACGCCTAGATCGATCGTGGGAGCAAAATCACTCCCCTCCCAACTGAGAAACGATCGCTGCGTTTCGCGTTCCAAACCGCGATAGACATCTGCCACTTCCGACAAGCGGACGAGGCGACTGTCTTCCAGACGGGCAACAGGCATATTTCTCAAGTCATCGAGCGTGCGAAAGCGACCGAACAAACGCACCTGAGCGCCAATCTCGTCATCGCGCACGAGATCCCAAGAAAAATCGCTATTGCCCCCTTGAATGGCATCTCTCACCTGAGTGGTCGAAATTCCCAACGTGGTTAAACGGCTGGGAATCATCTGGACGTGGATGACTTCTTCGCGCTTGCCACCTAAATTCACTTCGCGAACGTTATTGACAGCTTCCAAACGTTCTTGCAGGTCTTCTGCGGCTTGACTGAGGATGGCAACATCTAATCCTTCGCCGAACAGAGCCAATGTCAGTACCGGTGCGTCTTGTTGGGAAAGTTGCTCGAATTCGGGTTTTTCTCGCCCGGTTGATTCTGACGGCAATTCGGATTCAGCATCGTCTACCTTACTGCGCAACTGCTGAATGGATTCAGCGACGGGAGCTTCCGCTTTGAAGGCAACATTAATAATGGAAAATGAGTTAAAGGTTGCACTCGTAAAATCATCGAGTCCTTGCAGGCTTTTAATCTCGTTCTCGATTTTGTCGGTCACTTGATTTTCAATTGTTTCCGCATCGGTTCCTCCCCAAGTGGTCGAAATCGACGCGCGCGCAATTTTAATTTCTGGATCGCCTTCTTTGATCATGGAGAAATACCCCATGAAGCCACCTACGAGCAGCAAGAAGCAGAGCAGAATTGCGAGAATCTGACGGGTAAAAAAGAACTCCATCCAGGCCGGAACGGGCTGACTTTCGTGGCCGTGGCGCTCTGGTTCGGCTGCGGTAGCCGGAAGAGATGGTTCGGGTAAGACGACTTGAGGGCGATCGTCAGTTTTCACGACACGTCCTCCCGGTTGACGATTTCGACAGGCGTACCTTCAACGAGACGGTTTTGGCCTTCAACGACAACCAAATCGCCTGGGTTGACTCCCGATTGCACTTCGATCCCTGACAACCCTTCAATGCCAGGCTCAACGAGACGGCGCTCAACATTGCCATTGGTTTCGTCAACTACGAATGCGTAGCTTTGTCCGTCTCGCGAGAGGAAAGCCCCTAAGGGCAATAGAACGGCATTGTTGCGAGCGGCGACCTCAATCCAGGCATAAGCTCGCCCGCCGACTTTTAAGTTACTCGTATTCGCCAAATCGCGAATGACGACGCGCGTTCCGCGACTGCCAGGGGTTTGCGACGGACTCACGGCAAATACTCTACCCGCACTACCGCGTTCTCGAGCGATTTCCAGCAGGTCTTGACGCAAGGCTCCCGCCGCTTGAGCTGCACTGACTTCTTCTTCCAGTACGACATAGGCTGGCTGACCGACGCGAATCGCTCCGGCTTCGTCAGCTTGAATTTCTAGTTCGACCTCAAAAGAGTTCGGATTCATCACCACGATGGGGGCTGTCTCGATGAAACGCTGGGGACTACTCGTGTCGAGATACTGCGTACTCCAATATTCGCCTTCTCGGATATTGATGTAAGCTACGACGCCGTCAATGGGAGAGATGAGTTTGGTATCTTCTAGATCGACAGCGGCTTGATTGAGGCGGGCACGGGCGGCGTCAATGGATGCGTCTGAAGACTCTACGCCATCTTTGGCTGAGCGAATATCTTGTTGTGCCGATTCGAGAGCGGCTTCGGCCTGGATGACGCGGTTCTGGTAGACGTCGAGATCGCTCTCGGAAACAGCACCTTGCTCGAAAAGCTCGACGTATCTACCTCGCTCAGTTTTGGCGAGCGCGAGGTCGGATTCAGCTTGTTTGAGTCCGGCCTCTGCTTTGAGCAAACTCGCGTCTGATTGGCTGCGTTGAGTTTCTGCAACCTGAATGTCAGATTCCGACGTCTCAATGCTGGCAGTCTGGCGGCGATCGTCGATACTCGCCAACAATTGCCCGCGCGAAACAAAATCGCCTTCCTTCAGCTCCACGCCATTGACTTTAGCAACGAAAGTAATATCGCCATTAGCTTGGAAATTAAGGGCGCGTCGTCGCACCGGCCAGACGCTACCTTCATCGAAAACCCATCCCTGCGCCAATCCTGAACGAGCGCGCACGACGCGAACGGGTAGACGAACTTCGACCGTTGGCGTTTCCTCGGTATCTCCGGCAGAAGACGAGGTCAGCACCTGAACTGCTCTCCACCCAGCAATCCCTGCTACGGCAAACATAATCAGGAGAGAAATCGGCCAGAGAGGCTTTTTCGGAGGGCGATCGCCCGAACGCTCTAGACGAATACTTGCTGCGGACTCAGGTAAAGCAGCATCAGTTGACGTCTCTTCCAGCGTTGGCGTCTCTATTGATGAAGCCACACCACCTGCCCCATCCACCAACGTATCCGAGTTCACATTTTCAGAGTTC
>JBCBVC010000134.1:0-10988 GCA_039817845.1 Cyanobacteria bacterium J06642_2 | reverse complement strand
GAGTCGTGCAAGAGGTCTACTGCGCCGACTTCGTCTCCGTCAGAGAGTGGGAGGTGTTTCTACTTCATTCACAAAATCGTTTAGGATCACCTCGCAGCAACGCCCTTTGAGAATCTGTAAGCTCGCAAACCACAAGCAATCTCCCCTTTCATAGAATGCATTCGTATTTCAGGCCAGTAGAAAAATCTAGACTCACTAGCCCGGGCGCTCTTGATGTTAAGTATGGAATGCGATTTCCCGTGTCTCTGAAACTGCCAAAGTGAGTGAAATTAACTTGAAAATGGCACTTACTCACCTTTCAGAAAGCTGCCAAAGTTGAGAATGGCATTTTGGTCGCTAACGACAGTTTTGACACCTTCAGGTAAGTTGCGCACGTATTCCAATTGAATCACTTCCGGATTTTTTTCCAGTGCTTCGCCTTTAAGGCGGATGGCTTCGGCAGCACCCTCGGCTTCGACGATAGTGCGTTGTTTGATCAACTTAGCCTGCTCCACGCGATAAACTTCCCGCTGCTTTTCCTGCTCGGCAATCTGCTTCGCTTCGATCGCCGATTGGAACTCTTTGGAAAATTCCACATTACGCAGTAAGAGGCTCTGCAAAATCAACCCTTCCACTTCCATGAGTTCGGCCAGTTCGGCCTGAATTTGGTCTTGAATCTCGGCCCGTTGTTCGGAATAGACGCCAATCGCAGAGTAACGAGCGATGACGTTACGCACTACGGCCTGAGAACCGGGACGAATGATCTTATTCAGGTAGTCGGGGCCAACATCCTGATGGAGTTGAGCTACGGATGGCGGTGCCAACCGATAGCGGACGGTGATGTCGAGTTCGACCCGTTGGCCGTCAGCCGTCAGAGCCGTCAGAGAGTCGCCCACGCGTACGCTGCGTTCCTCGCTCTGGGACACCATGCTGTAGGTTTGCGTGCGCACGTCGTATAGCGTGGGAAACTGCAAGACCGGGATAAGGATGTGGATACCTTCGCGGCGCGGGGTGAGTTCAGTACCCGTGAGTCGGTTAAAGATAACGGCCTCGTAACCAGGCTGAACGACCAACAAACAGCGCGGCACGATCAGTAGCACCAACAGCAAGGCCGCGATCCAAGGAAACAGACTTAGCTGAGGGAGCTGAGGAAGCTGAGGAGCTGAAGGACGTTGCATGAAGCGTCGACTCGCAAATGAGAAACTCGATACGACATCAGATTATCGCAGGTGTTGAAAGAATGGATGGCGCGATCGCCTTCTCTCTTGGTCGCGATCGCTTCATAGTGCCAACCGGAATCCTTCTCGCGCGTGAAAATCAGCTCGTTCTTTGGGATGATGCAGCGCCCAGTAGGAGAGCTCGCCGGATTGGGTTTGGATGACAGCCGCGATCGCTACTTCTATGGGTGTCTTAGCCACAAGTATTCCACCCAAATTCACCTCAACCTCTAGCTGAAAGCATTCCTCAGTGCGGGTAACGCGAAAAGGAAGAGCTTCGATCGCCGTTTCTTCCGTTATGTGCTGGCGATAATCGGAAAAACGATATGCATTCCAATCCCCAGATGGCGATACGTTAAATTCCCAATACGTCGAATGTTCTGGCTGCCTGAGGAACCATTCAAAGCACGTCGTCTGCCATAAGAGATCGCGGCGATCTCGACCCGAACTCACCCCAGGAAGCGTTAACTTGGTTAGATTTCCTTGCAATACATATGTCAGAGCCAGACTTCGACTTTGCCGAGAGGCACTCCCTCGTAGCGTCACATTAGGGGTCGAAATTGCCTCTGGGAATGGCTGTAAGACCAGATTGCGCTTGAGCTTTGCAGGCATCGAGTTACCGTAAATCGCTGATAATGGACTGGATAGTTGCTGCTTGGGCTTCAATACTTTCGACCAACTTGAACTGCACGATCGCCCGCGCTAGGTTGTGCCCGGGATAGCGAGTTTTGAAATAGACGTTGCCTTCTACGTAGTCAGTAAAGAACCTCAGCCCCAGCTCAAACGCAATCAGGCGAATGGCGTCGAAGAGGTAGTCGCAATCGCGATCGCTCAGAAACGATCGAGCTGAAGTCAAATATCCTTGCAAAATAGCGCGACATAAACCTGTTTCAAAAGTGACGTCAGTGTAGTTCTTCGTGCTGCTACCAAGCGGATTACAGCCAGAACGCAGACAATCGCCGATGTCGTAATGCACCAAACCAGGTTTGACAGTGTCGAGGTCGATCATGCTGACGGCCTGCCCGGTGGTCGTGTCGAACAAAATGTTGTTGACCTTAGGGTCGCCGTGGGTCGTTCGGGGCAGCAGTTCGCCCCGTGCTTTGGCATCTTCGAGCACGCTAGCCCACTGGCGGCGATCTCGAATAAACTGCTGGCAATACTGGGCCATTTCAGAGGGGGCTGGCGCTCGCGTTTCCAAAACCGCGTCGTAATGCTGCAAATAGCTGGGGGTAATGTGATAGCCCTCCAGCGTGTCGCTGAGACGAGCGACATCCAAATCGCTAATCAGCGCGTGAAACGTTCCTAATGCCAAACCCACTTCACGCGCGCAATCAAGATCGGCAACTGCATCCAGCGATCGCGTGCGTTCGACATAGCTTAGCGCCCGCCAAAACGAGCCGTCCTCATCAATCCAGTAATCGCGCTCGTCCGCCGCACTCAGCACGTAAGGCACTTCCCAGCGCCGACCCGCTGGCAACGGTTGTTGACGCAAGCGATCGCGGGCGTGCGTTGTAAACAGCCGCACATTTGCCATCACCCGTTCCGGCTGCCGAAAAACCTGTGTATTGAGCTTTTGCAAGATAAAGGATTGTGGAATATCTGCCCCCATAGCGGTCGTGAAGGGAGACAGCTCGACGAGATAGGTGTCGTTAATCAATCCTTGGCCGCAGGGCTGCACGCCGATGACCTCAGCGCGCGAGACCACAAACTTAGAGGCGATCGCAAAATATCGTTCCACAGAGCTATCACGCAGACAGAACGTACCTCCCCGATTGTCCGTCAAGGATGCGGGGATGTCCTCTCATCGCGGCCCGTTTACGCCCGCAAGTTAAACATCGCGAATTCAGGTTCTGGTAATGAAAACGTCAGCGTTTCAGGAGCGCGATCGCTGGCTCCAAGCGCTTGCAGCGTCCGCATTTGCACGTTCGATAGACCGACAACACCCGCGATCGCCATGTCTTCATAGGGGCGAGCTGCTTCCAAACGGTGGCGACATTGTCCAGAGGCGATATCCCAAGCGCGCAACGTTTCGTCTTGGCTGCAGCTGTAAAGCACCTGTCCGTCCGGGCTGAACGCCACCGACCAGACCAAATTTTCGTGACCACTTAAGACGCGATCGCAGGCTCCCGTTTCGACATCCCACACTTTGACAGTCAGATCGCTACTACAGCTGGCCAGCTTGTGGCTGTCGGCGCTGAAAGCCAGGGACCAAATGCGGCTGTCGTGAGCTGCAAGGGTTTGGACGGGACCAGCCGCTCTTTGGAGAGCGAGATCCGCGAGGGCCCACAGTTGAATGGTGCCGTCACCGCCAGCTGTGGCCAGATAGCGACTGTCAGCACTAAACGTCACCGACCAGATCCAGTGGGAATGCTCGGCCAGCGTATGCAGGCATTCATAGCGTTCCAGGTCCCAAATCTTCACCGAGCGATCGTAGCTACCGCTAGCGAGATACCGACCGTCGGGGCTAAAGGCAACGGCACAAACCCAGCTTGCATGGCCGCGTAAGACGCGCGCGCCGCAATCGCACTCGAGATCCCATATCCGGACGGTACCATCATCGCTACCGCTGGCAATCCAGCGACCATTGGGGCTGACAGCCACTGACCAAACGCGACTTTCGTGACCGACAAATGTGCGCCAGCAGCGATGGCTGACTGTATCCCAAACCTTGACGGTTTTATCGCCACTACCGCTGACGATATATCGGCCTTTGGGGTCGAACGCCACAGAATACACCGTGCTCTGGTGACCGCGCAACGTCCGCAAACAGCGCCCGCTTTGGCTGTCCCAAAGGCGAATGGCCCGATCGTCGTGGGCGCTGGCAATGGTCAATCCATTGGGATGAGCCGCCACCGACCACATGCGATTGGCATATCCCTGAATGGCGCGATCGCATTGACCTCGCATCACGTTCCAGAACTTAATGGCGCGATCGCCGCCACCACTGGCTAACGTCCGTCCGTCTGGACTGAAGGCCACCGACCTGACCCAGTTGCCGTGACCGCTCAGGTGATGCAGGCAGTCGCCCGTGCTGGCATTCCACAACCTGATGGCGCGATCTTCACCACTACTGGCTAAATAGTAGGCGGGCTCCTCCTCTTGATGCGAAAGGGGCTGAAACGCGAGCGCGCGCACTTGATTGTGATGTCCCGTTAACGATTGCAAGCAGCGGCCCGTGTCGAACTCCCACACTTTGACCGAGGAATCGCTACTGCCGCTGGCCAGCAAACGACCGTCAGGGCTAAAGGCAATTGCCCAAGTGATTGTCGCGTGGCCGGATAGCTGCCGCTCCGCCGCGTGGGTCTCTACATTCCATAATTGAATCGCGCCGTCGTCACCGCTACTGGCCAGCACGGGTTGGATGGGATGGAACGCCAGCGATCGCACCCAGGTACCAGCAGACAAAGTGGCCAAAGGCTTACCCGACCTGCCGTGCCACAGACAAATCGTGCCGTCTTCTCCTGCACTGGCAAGCAGCATCCCGTCTGGACTAAAGGCAACCGCCCAGACGGGACGTTCGTGCCTGTCCAATACTGCCAAGCATTCCCCTGTCCGTGCGTCCCACATCCTGACATCACCATCGTCGCTGCCGCTAGCGATAGTTCCGCCGTCAGGGTGATATGCTACCGACCACACCCAGCCCCGATGTCCGATCCCTTCGGTGACTTTGCTTCCGTCCGCCTGCCAAAGAGCGATCGCATTATCGGCTCCTCCCGTAACGAGAGCTCGACCGTCAGGACTGTAGGCGATTGCCAGTGGAATGCCGAACGTTTCGGTGAAAGCTGATTGAACGAAGCGAGCGCCCGTAAATTGAGTTCGGTTCAAACTGACATGGCGTAGATCGGCATGTCGAATGCTGAGAAAAGAAAAGTCCCAGTCGTTCAAATGATTTTGCAAGTGGGTCAGCACGTTGATCGCATTTCCGGCGGCAAAGCCGGTTTGGCAGGGAGAGCTAGTCCGCAACGTCTCGACAATCTGGGCTAGCTGAGCTGTTACCGCCTGGCGATCGCGGCGAGCCAGAAGACGCTGCACAATCGGCTGGACGATTTCGCGGCGCTGGAGCGAACGAGCGTAGTCCTTACCGCGAGCTTCCAACAGAGGTAGGCGGTCCAAATACTCGACCCGTCCCTCCACAATCTCGCGCTCGATCTGCTCGATCAGGTGATTGGTCGTAAATTCCATCACCACGGGCTGCAGCGTAATGCCCTCTGCATGCACGGAATCTCCCGCTTGGGGCTTAACTGCAACGCACAGCGAGCGCCTCTGTAGCGAACGCAGCGCTTTTGGCACGAGCAAAGCTGCGTCGGGAACAATGGCATCGTCCAACAGCTGCCGACAGGAGACGGGTTCGCGCTTCACCGCCAACCAGTACATCATGTCGCGTTCGAGGTCGGAGAGGCGATCAAATTGACACGTCAGCAAGGCGCGAATATCGTCAAACACTAATCCCCGACGTTCGAGATAGCGTAAAAACTCGGCAATATCACTATCGAACAGCTCCTGAATACCCGCAGCAGCCATCTTGAGAGCCAAAGGATTGCCCGCATAGTGCGTGACAAGATGTTGCCAGTCTGTTTCCGACCCGCGAAATGCTCCCTTAGCAGCAAATAGATGGCGACTCTCGGTCGCAGACAATCCGGTTAATTGCAACGATCTGGACGGACAAGCCTCTCCCTCCAAAGCAGCTAATTCCGCCGGTTTCTCACGACTAGTCAAGACTACGCAGCTGCGATGCCGCGCTTCGCCGACGCGCTGGAAAAGTTCGCCATAGTCTTCATAACCGGTGACGTACTGCCCAGCCCGATCGCATAGCGTGCCTGCACCCGTATTGAGAATGGTTTCGACATTGTCCAACACCACCAAGCAGCGTTTCTCTTGCAAGACTCGCAAAAATTCCGAAACGGAGGGCGCGCTCTCAGCAAGCTTACAATCGCTGACCAAAGGCATGACATCAGCCAGCAAATCGGACAAGAGCGGCGCATTGCGCAGCGAGCGCCAGACGATACAGTCAAACTCTTCCGCAACGGACTCAGCCACTCGTACCGAAAGAGTGGTTTTGCCCATACCACCCATGCCCAGGAGCGCAATCAATCGGCAGCGATCGCCAACAATCCAGTGGCGTAAGAGATCGAGTTCGCGATCGCGCCCTAGAAAGGTGGCCGTATCGACCGCCTCTCCCCACGAAATACGCGTCGCTGAAAGCTGCAACTGCTCGACAGAGGACCCTTCAGCCTCAGAAGTTTCTCTCGAAGCTTGAGACGGCAACTGATGCGCAATCGAGTTACCTTCCTCTCGCTCCCAACAGCGTCGCACCACTGAATGAATATTGCTTTTTGTAACTTTTTCGTGCCAAATTACCGACAGTTGCTTCCACAAACGATAGCCAACATCTTTGAGATAATTTGGATCGTATCCAGCCTCATCTGCCATTTGCGTGTAGGTTTGTCCGATCCATACTTGGCGAAAAACAAGGGATTGAATGTCATTTAATCCCAGAGGCGCTAGAGCTCGATCCACTTCCTCAAGCGCCATCTGCAGTGCTTGGTTCTCTAAAGCTGTTTCAGAATTCAACACGTCCATAACGGTCGACCCTCTAGCTGTAAAAATTTGAGAAAATCAAGCTTTTCGATGTGGCATCAGTGTATTTTCTATAGCTGAGAACTAGATGAGGGCGATGTGAGCATTTTCTCGGGGCTACGATGGCGTGCCAAGCTGCTGAAATCTGTTCAGTAAACGACAATTAGAGGATCCGTACAGACGGTTTCAGTTGTGTAGCGATTGTCAGATTGATTGAGAAGGTTTTGCGATCCAGAGCTAACCAACGCTTCCACGTTTTGATGAAAGCGTTAGAGGTCACAACTGAGATAGCAGATGCAATCGGTCAAGACTTCATGCATATGGAGCGCCGCTTGACAGCTCCAAAGATGTAGTAGCTGTCAAGCGGCTGAGGACGTTTTACTATCCAGACCTCTGTCGCAGTCAGTGCTTCTATGTCCAAACTCAAACGTCAAGAGCTATAGAGACTCCGAAGGTCATAGAGAATAAAAAGGTCATAGAGAACGAATAAGAAAACCGCCGTTCAGAGGATGTCTGGTACTCCAGAGGCTCGACGGCGGTGGCGATGATATTTATTCTAACGAGGCCAAACAGCCGACTTGATCGAGCTTATGGCCTATTAGAAACACTCTTCTTTATCGTACCAAAGTATTTCCGAGTTTTTACGCACAGCCTCACGCGATTCTACTTTCACCTTCAAAACCGTACCTGCATGGAGGTATTCGGGCTAGCTTGCCCTGCGATCGCGTTCGGAGCTAAGCTCAGGCCACTCTCGAAGCAGGCTAACTGTTTCTTTGTCAGCCTGTCAAAAGACAAAATTTTTTAACGCATGGAGTTAGTCGTGGCTGTCTGCGAACGTACGCTCGAGCTTGAAGACTCGATGGAATGGTTCTACCGCGAAGCTAGCCCTAGCGGAGCGGAAGAGCGAGAACCCGTTCTGTTGCTCCACGGTATTCCATCCCAAAGCTACAGCTGGCAGCGGGTCATGCCTGCTCTGGCAGAGCAGGGTCACTTAACAATTGCTCCGGACTGGATTGGCGCTGGATTTTCCTCATACCCGGATACGAGCGAGTTTTCTTACACGCCAGCAGCCTTCGTCGATGCTCTATCGGCGTTCGTCAATACCTGGGCATGGCCGCAATTTTCACTGGTCGTCCAAGGATTTGGCGGTTCGGCAGGACTTCTGTACGCGCTGCGTCATCCCGATCGCATCGCGCGATTGATCGTACTCAATACACCTTTGTCTACCTCAGTAAAGCTGCCTTGGAAACTCAAGCAATTGAGCCTGCCTCTCATTGGTGACATGCTGACACAAGATCCCTTGCTGGTGGATCGCTCTTTAGAAGGAGGCGGATTCTACGTCGTCAAAGACGAGGATTTAAATGTCTACCGAAAGCCATTTCTCACGACCTCGGCTGCGGGAAGAGCGCTATTAGCCACTCTTCGCAATTTACAGTTGCCTGCTGTAACTGCCGAAATTGCTGCGGGACTCATCAATTGGCAACAGCCCACTTTCATTCTCTGGGGGGCAAACGATCCGTGGTTGCCTGTCGCCATGGCAGAAACAACCGTCCAGCAAATGTCTAAAGCTGAACTGAAAGTTCTCGATAATGTCGGCCACTATCCTCAACAAGATTGGCCTGAAAAGGTCATCGAGCATGTAACTCCCTTTCTAAGGCGGCAGGTATTTTGACAAACGATAGTCAAGTTCGTTTTATACCAATTCAAATAAATTGAGCGACAGATAACGCATCCAGGATGAACGGATACCCAGCCAATGACTGCAATCGTTGAGGGCTAAGAGACTCAAGCTGTTCGGCCATCACTTGGCTCAGAGGCTCTAAACTCGCAAAGCGTCTCCACTTGAGGGGGCGCTTGAGCGCTTGCCAAACCCGCTCGGCTGGATTGACTTCGGGGGTGTAGGGTGGCTGAAACACCAACTCCACATTCGCTGGTATGTTCAGCTTTTGAGCTTTGTGCAGACCTCCATGGTCAACTTGGACACCATGAAATGACTCGGGAAACTGCTGCGATAATGCTCTGAGAAAATGCTCGAAGTAGTCAGAATCTCCATGAGAGTATTGCCAAAACAGACTCTCTCCGCTGGCCGGTTCAATGGCTCCGTACAGCCACAAGCTCTCAAACTGCCATTGATACTCTCCGATGGGTTTAATCCCTTTGAGGGTGATCCGCCTAGCGGGCATGGTTTTGAGTCCAAAGCGGCTCTCATCTTCGACCCAGTAGCGACAGTGCTGGAAGCGTTGCGATTGGGGTTGAGTGGCTCTTAAGCTTTGTAAGCGAGGCGCAAGCGTTTTTGCAAACCGGCTTTGGCGCCCTCCGCTTGTCGGTAGTGACGGGGACGAGGCACCTTCAACTTGGCTTGCAGTCGATAGCGCACTAGATGATGCACCGTCAGGTATTTGAGCTCCAGCCCCCATTCATGCTCGGGTAGTCCTAGACATGTAAGGATGCATTGTAGTGATGTACAAACATCCAGCTCGCACCAATATGGTTGGTTAACTGTTTGGAAAACGAGAGGGTCTTGCGCACTAGGCGTGACTCTCGTTGTCTCATCGTGCAGTTGAAACGCTCGATATAACTGGTCTTTCCCGTTTCTTTACCCACTGCTTGGTGGCGTGTTTGGGGGAAGACTGAACCATACGCATCCCAGACATCGGTGTAGGCTACAGCGCATTGACGATAGACCGCTGGCAGTGACTTCCATAATTGCCGCGCTCCCTGCTCGGAGCGGTCGCCGACGTGCACTCCAACAATCTCGCGAGTGCCAACATCGAGTGCCAGCCAAATCCATTGCTTGTTGCCCTTGTCGTGCACAAACGACCACATTTTATCGCACTGAATAGTCAGCGACCCTCTTTTTTTGAAGGCACCTCTACTTGGCGAGGAATCGCCTCATACTTACGATTGACGTATTCTTGCAGCCAGCTTTCAGACACACCGCAAACCCTAATGATGCCAGCTAATGGGAGCTTTTCAAGTAGAAGCTTATCGATGAGGTCTTTGGTGTCTTGGGGGATTCGCTGGTTCCGGGGGGCTTCCACAAATTGTCGGCCACAAGCTTTGCATTTGTAATTTTGCTTGCCGTTATGGATACGACCATTCTTAACAACAGTCTTGGATTCACAGCTTGGACAGTTCGGCATTACAGGCTTGGGTATGTTTTCTTACTCTTATCCTTACATCTGGAGGACTACCCTGTTCTGAAAGGCGATCGCCTAGACTAGAGCCAACCCAGCCGTGGCGCCCATGAGGTACGCTCGTGCTTCCAGTCGATCTCACCACTCTCCCTAACATCGACGACCTCCCCGGTTCCGACGAGACTCCCGTGGATAACGAAGACCAGAATTTCGTCCCAAATATTCTGTTGTTTATCTTGGAGTATCTCTGGAGGTCCCGCGAGGACTGGTACTTTGGCGTTGATATGGCGCTTTATTATTTGTCGGACACCGGCAAGACGCGATCGATCGTTCCCGATGGCTTCTTGAGTATTGGCATCGATCGCCGTAAGGATGGCAAGTCTCGTAAAAGCTATTTCACCTGGAAAGAAAAGCTTATTCCCCAGTTCGTGCTCGAAGTGGTTTCCGAAACAAAAGGGGGCGAGTATGACGAGAAGCTTGCTATCTACCAGAATCTAGGAGTTAAGTACTACATCATCTACAATCCGTCGTTCTGGCAGCGAGACCAACACGAGCCTCTGGAAATTTACACGTTGGAAGGCGATCTCTATCAACTCCAACCAGGCGAACCCTATTGGATGCCCGAGCTCGGCTTGGGATTGGGACGATGCACTCAGACCTCTGACCGTTACGATCGCGAGGTGTTGTGTTGGTATGACGAGAGGGGCGATCGCTACCTAACCCAAGACGAGCGGGGTGAGGCCGAAAAGCAACGAGGCGATCGCTTGGCAGAATTTTTGCGATCGCAGGGCTTCGATCCCGACAACTTGCCCGACGTAGATTAGTTCAGCGTTCGCGGACTTTGAGTTTCGCGATCGCCTGAGATGCCTTCTGCTAACTTTGGGATACTAAACGCTGGTTTAGTGGCGATCGCTCAGAGATTGAAGTGAGTGCAGATAGAGTTCGGTGAGGCAACTATGTCAGTCTCCACATCTTCAAAGACAATGACTCTGGCTGAGTATCTGACCTTCGACGACGGTACAGACACTCGCTATGAGCTGGTTGATGGAGTACTAGTTGCTATGCCACCAGAAAGCGA
>JBCBVC010000133.1:0-11237 GCA_039817845.1 Cyanobacteria bacterium J06642_2 | reverse complement strand
CCACCTGCTCACTCGTTGCCGTCTCGACCAATTCGCGCGCTAGATAAACTGTGTCAGTCGACTCGGCATATGCCCCCAGAGCTCCTCCCAAGTCTTCGCTAGAGTGCACTTCCAACACGGGTAAATCGCTCCAGTCACCAGAGAGCCATTGCTGACGGAAGTATTCAACCTCATTGGCATCGGCAGAGAATGACGTTTGGAATAAGTGTGCGAAGCGAGAAGCATCGGCAGCTAACTCTTGCAAAAGAGTCTGGGATGCTGCAATGGCGCGATTGAGTTTTGCCTTTGCGTCAGTGGTGCGAACGTACATGAGTAATCCCTCTAGCTAGAACTGGTCTGAACCAGCGTGTTTTGGCCAGCAAAGTCGGTACGCTCTCACCGAGCGCATATGTCGCAATGTTCTTGAGCAAGCGATATTGGATCGTTGCTCTGCCAAAAATTGATACTCTCAGTTTCGGAGAATGTTTCGGCCAGGTCGATATAGATAAGTTCGGGACTTGTTCGGGAAACTTCAGGTTTTATGGATAAGTTCGGGAAATGGTTCGGAAAACCGCAGATTTTCGGGTTTTAGATCGATCTAAATGTATGCCACAGATTTTTCAGGAACAGCACATGCACGCGGCAAGGTGGTTCTAGCCCATCCGGGCATAAGACAGTGGAAAGCCGAGCCATATTCGTGGCTGCGAGTGTAGCCTTGCAACAGAAACGTGTGATGGTGGGCGATCGCTTGACTGTAGTAAGACGGCAGAGAAGAGTTTGTATCGTGCAAAGTTCGCGAGCGGGTTTATTCGCGATCGCCTGCTGCGGTTTATTCGCGATCGCTCCAGTATTGGGAAATCCTCCGGAGTTAGAACGACAGGGGCAGCTCATTCAGATTTCCGGCAGGGATGAGGTCATTGATGGCGCTTGGGGCATTTGGCAACAGCAAGTCGCCGTGGACGTACTTTGGCTGGCGAAGCATTTAGAAGTGGAACTGCGGTCCGGAGACGATCCGTTTTTTCAAACATTGCAGTGGAGCAGTCGGCCATCGATTACGGTGCCAGCTTTTTGGAATCAGGGAGCACTACAGCGGTTTGTGCCGCTCGCTTCCCTGACCGAAGCTTGGGGTTGGCAATTTGACGTACAGGGCGATCGCCTCTTCATTTCCATACCCGCGTTGTCACCGTTGAGCCAGAATCCGCCAGCATCATCGCCATTCCCGACCGCGACACCAAAAACCGATACTGATGTATTTCCGCGTCCCCTCGACTTGGCTTGGCTGCCCGGCATTCGAGTGCAACAACAGACGGTTGCTTTTGGCGAACGCCGGGTGTCGGTTGCCATAGCTGCTCTCGATGTTTCGCAACAGAGTTTGAGATTGCGACCGTTTTGGGCCGCTGCCGAGCGTCTAGAAGGGATTCGGGATACGCGCTCGGCGGCGCTATTTCAGAGAGCTGCGTTAGCCATTAACGGTGGGTATTTCAATCGCAATACGCAGCAACCGTTGGGGGCCATTCGCCGTGACGGCGAGTGGATTTCCAGCCCGATTTTGGGGCGTGGTGTGGTGGCCTGGAATGATGTTGGCGAGTTTTTGTTTTCGCGCCTGCAGTATGGTGAGACCGCAACCCTCGCTCGCGGCGAAACGATCGCAGTCTCGCATCTCAATAGTGGTTACGTCCAAGCTGGTTGGGCTCGTTACAGTCCCGCTTGGGGCGATCGCTATACGACACAAACCGATGGCGAGACGATTGTCACTGTGCGGGCAGGGGCGATCGCCGCAATTCAGCAGGCTGAAGCTGCTGGCAAAGTAACTACGGCCATTCCCACCGACGGTTATCTCCTCTTGGCGCGGCAATCAGCTGCCCGCGATCGTGCAAATACACTTCAGGTTGGCGAGCTTGTCACCCTATCTACCCAGCTCAATCTGCCCGAATTAGCCAACTACCCGCACGGTCTGGGTGGGGGGCCGTTACTTTTGCAAAATGGTCAGATGGTCCTGGATGCTGAGTTAGAACAGTTCCGTCCGCCATTTCCAACTCAGCAAGCAGCTCGGAGCGCGATCGGCCGTAGGGCTGACGGTACTATCCTGCTCGTCACTGCGGGGAAAGGTAGAGAATTCGCTGGCGTGACATTAGCAGAAATGGCGGCACTCATGCAGCAACTGGGTTGCACGGACGCTCTCAACTTTGACGGAGGTACCTCATCCACACTTTATGTCGGAGGAGAAACCGCCAACTTTGTCGGTTCGCCACCTCGCGTGCACAACTATTTAGGAGTATTTGTCGATCCTTAGCGATCGCATCAAAAAGCAATCGTAGGACGAAGAAAGAGCGCCCTGTTGTTAGCCAGCCAATTTAGCAGCCTTAAATTAGCGTATTGTCTGGAATCGTGCTACCTCGAATGATGATGGTGATGCCGTTGCTAATCCAAAAGCCCATGTCTTCCCGCTGGGCTTCCTGAACGTTGTCTTTATTCAAGATGCGCACGTTTTTGCCAATGCGGGTGTTTTTATCGACGATCGCTTTGCGAATGTGAGTTCCTGCTCCAATACCCACTGGAGGAGTGCCGGCATCGCGATCGGCTTGACGCTCTTCAGGCGATTGATAGAAATCTGCCCCCATCACTAAGGTGTCTTCAATCGTGACGTTGGCTTCGACGCGAGACCGAACGCCCAAGATCGAATTTCGGACAATCGAGCCATCTTTGACGATGCAGCCGTCGGCAATCATGACTTCCTGGACCGTACAGCCCAAGATTTTATTCGGTGGCAAAAAGCGGGGCCGGGTGAAGATAGGAGCCTCTGCATCGTAAAAACTAAAGGCTGGGGCGGGTTGCTTCACTAGGTTCAAATTGGCTTTGTAGAACGATTCAATCGTTCCGATATCTTCCCAGTAATCTTCAAAGAGATACGCTTGTACGCGGAAATCGTTCATGGCTGCTGGGATGACTTCTTTACCAAAATCGGTTTGTTCGGGAGCTCGGTTGAGCATCTCGAACAACGAGTCCCGCTTGAACACGTAAATCCCCATGGACGAGATGTATGGGTTGGCGGAAGCGCGTTCGGCATTTAAACCCAGCGATCTTGTATCCACCTGCATTTCCTTCAGCGCCTCGCCCTTGGGCTTCTCGCGGAAAGCAACGACGCGGCCTTCTTCGTCAATTTTCATCAACCCAAAGCTGGATGCATGAGCTTCATCCATCGGCACCACCGACAGCGTCACGTCGGAATTGGTGTCGCGGTGATGTTGGATGTATGGGCGATAGTCCATTCGATAAAGGTGATCGCCCGACAGGATGATGATGTCCCGCACTTTCGTGCTTTCTAGCAACCACAAATATTGCCGCACTGCATCTGCAGTGCCCTGGAACCAGTCAGGATTCTCGGGCGTTTGCTCGGCAGCCAGTACGTCGACAAATCCCTGCGAGAACGGGGAGAACCGATAGGTATTGCTAATGTGACGGTTGAGTGAAGACGAGTTGAACTGCGTCAGAACGTAAATTTTTTGAATCTGCGAGTTGATGCAGTTGCTGACGGGAATATCGATCAGGCGGTATCTGCCTGCCAACGGCACTGCTGGTTTTGCTCGTCGCTTGGTCAGTGGATACAAACGGGTGCCTCGACCGCCCCCCAGAATCAACGACAGCACGTCTTGCATGATTTCCCTCCAGCAGTCGTTGCGCGCAAAGCCTCGCCCCCCAGCATAGACCGCTGCCGTCGCCTTTGATAAACAGTTTTTACCAGGTAAAAAATTTGGGCGGGTGCAGTCGGTTAATGCCTTCTATTCAGCTGTTGGCAGGCAATCGCAGTAGGCCAACTCCGTAACATCTCTAAGTGACCTGAAGAGTCAACTCTTGATATGGATGGGCTTCAAAATATACGCAGAGTTGCACAGTCGAGATACTAATCGCGATCGAGACCGTCCTCGCCCGATCGCGATGCAGAGGACGAGCGTGCCAGCACGAACTGCCTGAGTTGGTCGGCAACAGAAGCTACGGGAACGCGATCGATGATGTCAGCAGCGAATGCGTATGTCAGCAGCTGCTGAGCTTTATCGTGAGGGAGACCGCGACTTTGTAGATAAAATAGCTCGTTAGCTTCTAGCTCGCTAACGGTAGCACCGTGGGCGCACTTTACATCATCAGCAAAGATTTCAAGCTGCGGTTTAGTATCTACGCGGGCTTTGGGCGACAGCAAGAGGTTGCGGCTGGACTGACTGCTGTCGATTTGCTGCGCGTCTGGCCGCACGATTACTCTGCCATTGAACACGGCTCGAGCCCGATCGCCGATGATGCACTTGTGGAGTTGTTGGCTCGTGCCCTGCGGTACGGCATGGTCAATGCTGGTATGGGTATCGGCCAGCTGTTTGTCATGTGCTAGCGTCAGGCCGTTCAGCACCGTGGTTGCATTCGGGCCGCGATGCTCGGCAGTCAGGCTGTGACGCGAGAGTTTCGCTCCGATGGCGATCGCGTGACAGGCGTAGTAACTGTCGCGAGCTTGGGAAATGGTCGTCCGGGCCACGTTAAAACTGGTCGAGTTGTCCTGCAATAGTTTGCTGTGCTCGACCCGCGCATTGCCTGCCAATGCGATCTCCGTAACGGCGTTTGCAAAATAAGGGCGATCGCCCACTCCGATAAAGTGCTCGACCACATTTATCGCACTACTTTGCTCGGCCACGACTAAACAGCGCGGGTAGCTCACACTCGGCTCGCTGTCAGCACTCGAGACCCAGAGGAGATGAATTGGGGCTGCCGCAATGCAGTTCTTTGCAGCACGGATAACAGCCATATCGCCAGTCTGCGCGGCATTCAGTAAAGCAAACGAGTCGGCTTGACCCATGGCATCGAGGGTGAAATGAGATCGCGCTACCTGCCATTCAGCCTCGGATAAATGCGCGAGGCTACCCACCGCAATGCCTGCTGGCAATTCCGAGAGGTCGGACAGGTGTGGAGCAAACTTGCCGTTGAAAAATACTAATCGAGCCCCAGTAGCTTCTGGGATGTAGAACGACTGGATCTGCGCGGCCTCTAGTGTTGCCTCGGACGGTTGAAAAGACAGATCGTACAGCGGCTTGAGATTGGTAAACCGCCAGTCTTCATCGCGGGTGGTGGGTAATGCTGCGTGGCGGAGGCGATTGCGCGCAGCTTGGCGAATAGACTCCAGCCACGCGGCGCGTTCCGCGTTTAGTGCTGTATCGAGCGTAGATGTTTGGTCGAGTAAGTTGGCAAGGGTGCGCGCTGCCGGGCTATCGACAACTATTGCAGGTTTGCTCATGATGCCGCTGCTACCGCCTTCGGTTCGTCAAGCCAGTCGTAGCCGCGCTCTTCCAGCTCTAGAGCTAACTCTTTCCCGCCAGTCCTAACGATGCGCCCTGTTTCCATGACGTGAACGTAGTCGGGCGTAATGTAGTTGAGCAAGCGCTGATAGTGCGTAATTAAGATGGTGGCGTTATCAGCAGATGTGAGCTGATTGACCCCATTGGCGACAATCCGAAGCGCGTCAATATCGAGGCCGGAATCGGTCTCGTCCAAAATCGATAGCGTCGGTTCTAGAACTGCCATTTGGAGAATTTCGTTACGCTTCTTTTCTCCACCCGAAAAACCAGAGTTGACGCTGCGCTCCAGAAAGTTAGGGTTCATTTCAACGACGGATAGCTTTTCCTGGACGACATCGTCAAATTCTAACGGGTCGAGTTCGGGTAAGCCTTGGTGCGATCGCTTAGCGTTGCAAGCCAAACGCAAAAATTCAGCATTGCTGACACCGGGAACTTCGATCGGATATTGAAAGGCCAGAAAGACCCCAGACCGCGATCGCTCCTCGGGTTCCAGCTCCAATAAATCTTGGCCTTGATAGGCGATGGTGCCACCTGTCACCTCATAGTCGGGATGTCCGGCCAACACTTTAGAAAATGTGCTCTTCCCGGAGCCATTGCGGCCCATAATGGCGTGAATCTCCCCGGCTTTCACTTCCAGGTTGACTCCCCGCAAAACCTCAACGCCTTGAACTGATGCGGTCAGGTCTCGTACCGACAGCAGCACCTTGCTATCTGCTCGAATCATCCTACCGTTCCTTCCAGCTTGAGACTGAGTAACCGATCCGCTTCTACAGCGAACTCCATCGGTAACTCGTTGAAAACTTCTTTGCAAAAACCATTGACGATCATGGACACGGCGTCTTCGGCAGAAATACCGCGCTGCAAAAAGTAGAACAGCTGATCTTCGCTAATTTTTGAGGTCGAAGCTTCGTGTTCCACTTTCGCCGTGTGGTTCTGCACGTCTATGTAGGGAAACGTATGAGCCTGACAGCGATCGCCGATCAGCATTGAGTCGCACTGCGTGTAATTCCGTGCCCCGACAGCATGGGGAGCAACTTTGACCAAGCCGCGATAGCTATTGTTGGATTTCCCAGCAGAGATACCTTTAGAAATAATCGTGCTGCTGGTATTCTTGCCAACGTGGATCATCTTCGTGCCCGTGTCGGCTTGCTGCATGTTGTTGGTTAGCGCCACCGAATAAAACTCGCCCACCGAGTTGTCTCCTGCCAACACGCAACTGGGATATTTCCAAGTGATTGCCGATCCCGTTTCCACTTGCGTCCAGGAAATTTTGGAGTTTTTGCCCGCGCACAAGCCGCGTTTGGTGACGAAGTTGTAAATACCGCCTACGCCTTCTTCGTTGCCCGCATACCAGTTTTGGACCGTGGAATATTTGATTTCGGCATTATCTAAGGCCACGAGTTCCACCACCGCTGCGTGCAGCTGATTAGTATCGAACATCGGAGCCGTGCAGCCTTCTAGATAGGTAACCGAACTGCCCTTTTCTGCCACGATCAATGTGCGCTCAAACTGCCCCGACTCGCCGTTGTTGATCCGGAAGTAGGTAGATAAATCCATCGGACATTTTACGCCCTCAGGAATGTAGACAAACGAGCCGTCGCTAAACACGGCCGAGTTGAGTGCGGCAAAGAAGTTATCGCCAATGGGCACGACACTGCCGAGGTACTTTTCAACCAGCTCGGGATACTCTTTGACAGCTTCCGAGATGGAGCAAAAGATAATGCCTTCTTTGGCCAGCTCTTCTTTGAAAGTCGTTGCGACCGAAACGCTGTCGAACACAGCATCCACCGCAACGTTGGACAGTCGCTTCTGTTCGGATAGGGGAATGCCCAGCTTCTCAAAGGTTTCTAGGAGCTGCGGGTCGACTTCATCCAGGCTATTCAGCTTGCTCTGCGTTTTGGGAGCGGAGTAATAGATGATGTCTTGATAGTCGATCGCCGGGTAATTCACATTCGGCCAGCTGGGTTCCTGCATTTTCACCCAGCGTCGATAAGCCCGCAGGCGAAAGTTCAGCATGAATTCCGGCTCGTTTTTTTTAGCCGAAATCAACCGGACGACCTCTTCACTGAGCCCCTTAGAGATAGTGTCAGACTCAATCGGCGATACAAAACCATATTTGTAAGGCTGATTGACTAGCGTTTTGACCGATGCAGTCACCGAGGGAACCTCCAAAACATCCTTACCGCTGTCGTCTAGAAGCAATCGCTCTAATAGAGCTACCTGCTCGTTGACATGCTTGGAAGCAATAAGGTCTTTGACATCTTACAATTAAACAACGCAGCGGTTGCTAAACTTATATTAGCTCTATTTAGAAACCCGAGTGTTGTTTAATCTGGCTAAAGTGGAACCGAATCGATGACTTCCAGCCCTCAGCCCTCAGAGCGCGTTGCCCTCACTCGTACGCAATTGTCAGCGGGCGATCGCTCTCCCCAGCGCACCAAAGACATTTTGCTGCACGTCCTGCGCAAGCGGGGCGTGACATCTGCAAACGAGCTGGCTGAGGTGTTGGACATCAGCGTGCAGGCCACGCGCCGCCACTTACGCAATTTGGAAGAGGATGGCTTGATCGAGCACGAGCGCGTCAGTGTTGGGGCAGGGCGGCCCCAGCACGTATATCGATTGACCGATAAAGGGGCTGAGTATTTCCCCCGTCACTATGATGAATTTGCGCTTACTTTTCTGACCGCCCTTGCCGAACAAATGGGGCCAGAAGCAGTAGAGCGGGTGTTGCACGCGCAGTGGCAGCAAAAGGCCGCAAATTATCGCCAACGAGTAGGCGATGGGGGGTTGCGCGATCGCATTGCCAAGCTTGCCGAACTGCGCACTGAAGAAGGCTATATGGTTGATTGGCATCCTTTGGTACTCGATCCAAATGAAGGGTCGAGCGCTCGCTACATCTTTGCGGAATACAACTGCGCGATCGGCCAAATTGCCGAATCTTTCCCGACTGTATGCAATCACGAGCTGGAGATGCTGGCGGCGATCTTTCCGGATTGTACTGTCGAGCGCACTCACTGGATGGTCGGCAATGAGCACCGCTGTGGCTACCAAATAGATGCTGTTTGACCGCGTTAGGATGAGGCTAGCCTGAAGCTTATTTCAGCGTTTTCTGGCTCGTTCTCACTATGCGCAAACGCGTTACACTTACATTTTCTCGGTCCGTGGTGAGCTTCCCGCTGACGTATCGGCTGGCGAAAGATTTTGACGTGGCGGCCAATATCTTGCGGGCACAGATTACGCCAGAAGAAGTCGGGACGCTGGTGGTCGAACTGTCGGGGGACATCGATAACATCGAAGCGGGTTTGGAGTGGACGAGATCGCTAGGGATTGAAATTTCCGAACGCAGCAGCGAAATCCACGTAGATCGCGATGTTTGCGTCGATTGCGGGTTGTGCACGGGAGTATGTCCAACCGAAGCATTACAGATGGATCGAGAGACCTGGCGCTTGACTTTTGCTCGCAACCGCTGTGTCATGTGCGAACAGTGTATTCCTACCTGTCCGGTGGAAGCGATCTCGGTCAGCTTATGATGCGAAAGCTGAGTGCTCGACTGACTTGCAATTCGCGATGGCGATCGGTTTTCTCAATCTCGACAAACCTGCAGGGCTGACCTCCCACGACTGCGTGCGCCAAGTGCGGCGGGCCTTCAACCTGAGGCGAGTGGGGCATGGCGGTACCCTCGATCCAGCCGCAACTGGAGTGTTGCCTGTCGCAATTGGGCGAGCCACGCGCTTTTTGCAGTACTTGCCCGCGCAAAAGCGGTATCGAGCCACCTTTCAGTTGGGTCGCGAATCCAATACTGACGATGCCGAAGGTGAGATCGTGCGAATCACCTCTGCCGCTGGCATTCAAGAATCAGACGTGCGCCGAGCCCTACTACAGTTTTCAGGAACAATTGCCCAAGTCCCCCCTCTTTATAGCGCCGTGCGCAAACAGGGCAAACGACTGTATGAACTAGCCCGGGCCGGAGTAAGAGCTGAAGAGTTAGATATCCAGCCTCGCACCGTTGAAATTCATCGGATCGAACTGTTAACTTGGCGAGCGGGAGACGTGGCCGAGTTGGATGTCGATATCCTTTGCGGGGCAGGAACGTATATTCGAGCCATTGCCCGCGATTTGGGTCGAACTTTGGGCTGTGGTGGCTTAATGAGCGCGTTGCGGCGATTGCAGAGTGGCGCATTTACAGAAGCCAGTAGTATTCCTCTGGACACCTTTCTCGCTTGCGAACGTCCCGAGTCCTTCCTTCAATCTGTAGAGAAGGCCTTAGCAGATTTCCCGATCGTCCGGTTAGATGATGAGACTGCGAAACGATGGTGCTGCGGACAGGTAATCGCCCGTACTGACCTGAACGCGGAAGATCTACAGGTAAATCTGCAATCCGGCAGCGAAGGGGTACTGGTGCGAACGCTCGATTCCGTCGATACTTTTTTGGGGCTGGGGCGGCTAGAAGGCGATCGCTTTGTGCCCGAACGCGTACTTGCCAGCCAAAACTAATGCCCGTCGCCAATGACGAGCATTTTAACGTTATGAACCTGGGATAGCCCCAAGGGGATTCGAACCCCTGTCGCCTCCGTGAAAGGGAGGTGTCCTAGGCCTCTAGACGATGGGGCCGTGAGAGCGACTTCCATACTAGTATCGCGTTTCCAGCGTTGTCAACGTTCGCTGAGACTTTTACAACAGGCTACGCGAGCACTCACTCCAGATGACGAACTACACGTGTGATATCTCAATTCGGCTAAAAAGAGCTCGGTTCAGTCTGGGGTCTGGATGGCCAAACTGGCTCAAGCTGCATGACGGTTGCTAGACCTCGCAACAATCTGAAATCTTTGACCTTCCCATGCCTGCTGCTTTTGCTTTACTTTGATGTCAGTCAGGATGAGGAATGATGCCATGACGGCAGCCGAACTGCGCTTGCGATCGCAGGTGTTGGGCACGCAGACTCTTGCTCAAGACAGTGCTATGCGGGTGGGCGTGGTCAATCAGGTGTGGGTGGATCTCGAACAGAAACAGGTGTTGGCACTGGACGTGCTGCGCGGCCAAGTATTTGGTGGCGATGTAACTGGATTGGAATTTGCGCGGGTAGGCGCATTCGGTCGTGATGCCATTCTGGTTGAAAACGAAGACGTATTCGATAACCTCGATACTGACGATCTCAGTCGGGTCATCGGTAGCAGCGTCGTAACTGATGCAGGAGTGGCGCTCGGGCGCATTCGCGACTTTGCCTTCGATCCCGAAACGGGCGAAATTGCCTACTTTATTCTGTCGAATCTCGGCATTCCCTATCTGCCTGGGATTTTGGATAGTACTTACGAGATGGCAGCAGCGGAGATTCTCAAAAGCGGAGGCGATCGCATCATTGTCGCCGAATCCACCGAGACTCGCCTGACCGTTCTGCAAAGGAGCTTTTTAGAAACTACATTTGGCATTGGCAAACCTCCATGGATGGTGGAGGAATTCCCGACAGCGTTGCCGAGCGCTGCTGTTGATGAAGATGCTGAAGACTATTATGAAGACGAATATGCTGACGAATATGAAGAGGAAGAAACTGCCGAGCCAGAATATGGCGAATCGGTTTATGACGAGACGGACGAGCCCCAAGACGAATTTGCTGAGGACGAGCCTTTTGAGGATGAGAGTGATGCTGGTGTAGAAGACGATTACATACCCGACACCGACATCAAAGATGAATATGAAGAAGCGGCAGAAGCGATGGAGTCAACCGAGGAAGAAGAGCTAGACACTGAGCCTGATGCTGACGAAGTGAACCCAGAACCAGAGGGGGAACCCTTTGAGCCTCCAGTTGACATTAAGGAAGAAGAACTAACCGATTAGCGATTGCAGAAGCAGTCAGGGCAAACGCATACTCGTTTTGAGAGTATCAACGGGTGTACTCCTGATAGGAAACCCAATGCCCGAGCCACCTAC
>JBCBVC010000132.1:0-11515 GCA_039817845.1 Cyanobacteria bacterium J06642_2 | reverse complement strand
GAACACTTCGATTCGTTGCGTGATGCCATGGAGTATGTCCTCCAGAAAGCGTCCTAGATGAAATGGCAGCCGCCATATGCGCGGACATTTTGGTCATTCGGTTCAGGGCCGAGAGAATCGCACACTAAGTCAAAGAATCATCGCGATCGGCAAGTTTGCCTTCAACTTGCCGCAATGCCAACACGAGGACAACTCCCGCCATCGCACCGCCCAAATGAGCGATGCGATTAATGCCATCCTGAAGGCCAACTTGCTGCACCTCCCCCAACACGCGCCCGATGACGAACTGACCCAAAATCAGAACTTCCAAAATACTGCGCCAATTCAAACTCAACTTCACCAATACGCTGACAGCGAACAGTCCGAAAACTGCCCCCGACGCCCCTAACGAAACAATTGGCCCGCGCTGGAGAAACACACTGGCGAGATTCGCGCCAATTCCGGTAATTAGGTACGTGCCAACGACCCCTAGAATGCCTTCTTCTTCTTCAATCAGCTTGCCGAAAATATAGAGAAAAAATAGATTTCCCGACAGATGAGCCCAATTGGCGTGCAGCAAGGTTGAAGTAACAAATTGATACCATTGCGGGCGCGCATGATCGAGATACAGCCATTCCAGCGGCAAGCTCAACCATTTATCAACAACGAAAAGCACCAAATTGATGGCGATTAGGCCGAAGACTCCGTTGTAAGACTGTCCCGCACGCGGAGCGGGCTGCACCAAATCCCTGGTCATCGGCAAATTGAGTATTGACTCCAGTTAATTCTAACGCCCGCCTACTTCGTAAGTTTTTCCAGACGAATGAGGTTATCTGGCGATCGCCTCGATAGAATGAGCCGAAATACCGGCCAACCGGCGAGATGCAACCTCATGTACGTTTGTCCTCACTGTGGCGACACGTTGCTGTTCCAACCCGAACAGTGTCCAACGTGCAATGCTCGTCATCAGCGCCAACACAAGGCCACTCGCGCCCGCGAACGCCGGGCCAGTTATGACCCCACGGGCAAAGTCACGGATAACGAGTTTTGGCAGCTGCTGAAGTGGTACCCAGTCTGTCCCTGTTGTGGCAACAGTTGGTCGGACGTGACCGGTGCTATCGCCCGCGATCACATCTTGCCTCTGAGTCAAGGCGGCCCCAACAGCATGACTAACGTGCAACCTTTATGCGAACGTTGCAATCTGTGGAAAAGCGATCGCGCCATCGCCTTTAGTCCGGCAAATCCCGGCATCCCTGTAGCGCTGCCGCCCGTCTTGTACGAAGTATTTGCCTCCTTGCCGCAGTACCATCCGTCCGAGGCTCCAGCCCAGCTTTCGCTCTTGCCTGCTGCCACGGAGATTTGTTTTCCCCACGCAACGCCGCAGGAGTTAGAGAGCGAGACACTGAGACTGACTCGTCAGGCCATAGCGCAGTCATCACGAGTTCCTCAACTCTTTTCTCTATAACGAAAGAAAAGTCTCAGGAGGAGATAACGCAATTGCCCGATGGTCGAAACTCTCAGCTCCATGCATGTCGATCTATCCCAGCCAAACGCGAGCTTGAAGGGTGAAGTCACCCTCGCAGGAGAGTATGCTCGGTCGGTCATTGCCGAGCAGTATCGTCACGCGATCGCCCAGGAAGACGGCGTTATGGCTGACACAGATCCTGAATATCTGCATCAAATGCGGGTGGGCAGTCGGCGCTTGGGTTCTGCCTTGTTGGCGTTCGGCCGCATGGTGAAGTTACCCAAACCGGCCCGAGAGCCTCGAGTGCGATCGCTGACAAAGACATTGGGCCAATTGCGAGATTTGGACGTACAGATTGCAGCCATCCAAGCAGACTACAGCCCGCGCGTGAACGAGACCGAACGGAAAGTTTTGCATCGCACGCTCGACCGATTGCAGCGTCAGCGGGAGCGAGCGAGCGTGAAAGTCAAGCAGGTATTGCAGGGCTCGCGCTATCACCGCTGCAAAGCTGCTTACGAAGCTTGGTTCCTTGAGCCGCAATTTAAACCTCTGGCGACTTTATCCATCGAGCTGCTACTACCCGAACTGCTCAATCCGCTATTGTGCTCTTTACTGGTTCATCCTGGCTGGCTCGTGGCTGCTGACGGAGTTTCAGTCAAGCGGGCCAAAACATTGCACGACCTACGTAAAGTGTGCAAGTACGTTCGCTATCAAGCTGAGATTTTCAGCCCCTTTTACGCGAAAGACTTCCGCTGTTGGATTCAGGAACTCAAACTCCTCCAAGACCATTTGGGGGACGTGCAGGACAGTCGCGTCCTCCAGCAAATCGTGTCGAATCGCGCGGGCAAACACGCTAACTTACCAGAGCTTCAGGCGGCAATCCGAGCCAATCAGCAGGAGGCCATGAGCGATTGGGAACGCCTTCGACATCAGTATCTGAGCCCTAAATACCGCTATCATCTCCACCAAACAATCCTCGCCCCCATCACAACAGCATGATGACGGGCTCGCTCAGAACGACCGAATCGAGAGAGCTTGATGAGTCTCGTCTTCGTGAATGCTCATCGTTCAACCGTTGCAGTAATCGAGACGCTCCGGCAAGGTCCGCTCACCTCTAGGTACTCTTCAACTGGGTAGAGCTTAGGGGATCAGACCACCATGCTGGCGACTCTTTCGCCATCGCCTCTATCGTTCTCACAGCATAGCTTGTATGGCATGATGGCCGGATAGTTCGCATGTTTCATCGCAATGCCTGAAGGCCCAGAGATCAAGCGCGCTGCCGATCGCATTGCAAAGGCAGTTGCGCGTAAACCGATTGAAGAAGTTTATTTTGCCTTTGAGCATCTCAAACCCTACGAAAAAGATCTGGCACGGGCACAAATCACGTCAGTCCAACCGCGCGGGAAAGCGTTGCTTACGCATTTCAACAACGATTTGGCGATCTACACTCACAATCAGCTCTATGGTAAGTGGGAGATTAAACGAGCTCGCAATTACCTCGAAACCAAGCGACAGCTCCGCTTAGCTATTCACACCAAAAGTAAGTCAGCTCTGCTCTACAGCGCGTCCGATATCGAAGTACTTTACCCCAGCGATATCGACCTTCATCCATTTCTGAGTAAGCTCGGGCCGGACGTATTGGACAAAGCAGTTACCCCAGAACAAGTAAGTCAGCGGTTGAATAGCGATCGCTTCCGTCGTCGCGGTCTCGCTTCACTTCTGCTCGATCAGCATTGTCTGTGCGGTTTGGGGAACTACCTTCGCAGCGAAGTTTTGTTCGTAGCAGGCGTGCATCCTTCATTTCGACCGAAAGATTGCACGCCCGCACAGCTAGAAATATTGGGGAAAGCAGCGATCACCTTACCGCGCCAGTCTTACGAAACGGGGGGCATCACGAATGACTTAACCCGGGCACAACAGATGAAAGCAGATGGATATTCTCGGCGAGTGTATCGCTATTGGGTGTTTGCGCGTCAGCATCAGCCCTGCTACCAGTGCGGTACCGGCATTCTCAAGGAAACCTTCGCCGGTCGGCGACTGTACTACTGTCCGACTTGTCAACCCCAAGGCTGAGAGCAATTTCCACAGAATTTGAAACCTTACTCGTACAACACGACTCTGCGACGAACCGCAATCACCATGCCATTGCGAAAGTTCGCCTCCAATATGCAGTGCTTGACATTTTAGTTTGGCCGTAGAAACCCCACCTGCAACTGGGGCCTGGATCGCTAAAACGTCCTCATCAGCTTGACGACTGCTATAGTTTCATCCCAACATGCCAGATTTGAAGCGATCGCCTATCCACAGACAAGCGAGCGCCTCTTCCATGCACTCCACGTTCTTGCGAACGCCAATACCTAACGAACGCTAGACAGCACCGGAATGCGTGCCTGCGTTTTGGCGGCTGGAGAGTAGTACTGCGTGCAGTAGTCCGCCACCATGCGGTCGGTGTTAAACAGCGGACAGTTAGTGCGGATAGACTCCTTCATGCGCTGTATCCAACCGCGCGGAATCCCGCTAGTATCGCGATCGTAGAAGAGCGGAACGATTTCCGTTTCCAGAATGTCGTATAGCGACTCCATATCGATTCGATCTTGCGCTTCCGGATCGGCAGATTCGATATCGTGCCCCACGGCCCAGCCATTCTTGCCGTTGTACCCTTCCGGCCACCAGCCATCAAGCACGCTGCAATTGAGGCCGCCATTGAAGCAAACCTTCTGGCCGCTCGTTCCCGATGCCTCCAACGGTCGGCGAGGATTATTAATCCACACGTCTACCCCCTGGGTTAGCATCCGGCCCGTCTGCAAATCATAGTCTTCAATGAAGGCCACCCGATTTTGTACGTTCGGCTGCTGGCACCACTCCATAATCTTCTGGATGATGCGCTTGCCTTCCTCGTCAGCTGGATGTGCCTTACCCGAAAAAACAATTTGCACCGGTCGATCGCTGCTGCCGAACAAGCGCAAAGCGCGCTCCATATCCCGAATGATCAGATCGCCGCGCTTGTAGGTGCTGAACCGACGTGCAAACCCCAACGTCAACACGCTGGGACTGAGTAATGTCGTCGCCGCGTGAATCCGATCTGGCCCCTCACCCCGATTCCGACGCGCCCGCAACACTCGGTAACGCGTGTAGGCGATGAGCTGTTCTTTCAACACCTGGTGGCGGGCCCACAATTCCTCATCAGGGATATCAACCACCTTGTGCCAAACCTCAGCCGCCGCCAACCGCGTTGTCCAATCCGGACCGAAGTAGCGATCGTAGAGATCTGCCATCAGCGGGGCAATCCAGGTGTGGGCGTGGACGCCATTGGTAATATGACCGATGGGTACTTCATCCTTAGCCAGGTTGGGATAGAGGCTCGTCCACATATTGCGACTGACTTCGCCGTGAATTTTGCTCACGCCATTGGCATCGCGACACAAGCGCAATGCCAACACTGTCATACTGAACGGCTCCCAAGCATCGCCCAAACGCTTTTGGCCCAGACGCAAAAACTGCTCGCGAGTCAAATTCAACTCCGGCCAATAAGAGGCAAAGTACGAGTCCATCAAGTCGGGCGAGAAGACGTCGTGTCCGGCTGGCACGGGCGTATGGGTAGTGAAAACACACTTGGCTTTCACGTCCTTTTCGACGTCATAGAAGGACTTTCCTGTTCTGACCACCGCTTCCCGGCACAACTCCAACAGCGAGAAGGCAGCATGCCCTTCATTTAAGTGGTAGACCGCAGGCTGAATACCTACGGCTTCGAGCACGCGCACGCCGCCGATCCCCAGCACGATCTCTTGCGAGATGCGGGTGTCGCGATTGCCACCGTACAGGTGAGCTGTCAACCAGCGATCGACGGGATCGTTATCGTCGCGCTGCGTGTCCATCAGGTACAGTTCGACCCGGCCCACCTGCAGCTTCCAGACGGAGATTTTAACGTGCCGCTGGCGCATGTACACGGACACCGTAAGAGGCTGACCGTCGCTATCGCAGACGCGCTCCAACGGCAAGCGATCGACAGGCAGGTCGGTATAGTAGTCTTCTTGCCAACCGCTGCGATTGAGTCGTTGGCGGAAATAGCCTTGGCGATAAAGCAACCCAATCCCAACAAACGGCACGCCCAAGTCGGAGGCTGATTTGAGGTGATCGCCCGCCAGCACACCTAGGCCACCGGAATAAATCGGAATGGATTCGTGCAGGCCAAACTCGGCACAGAAATAAGCCACCGGATGTTCGGACGATATGTCAGGCAGGGCTCGCTTGGCCCACGTATCGGATTCGTTCATATAGGCATCAAACTTCTGAGCCAACTCCTGTACCCGCGCGACAAAGCGAGGATCGGCCGCTACGTGAAACAGGCGCGTATCGCTCACCTCATGCAAAAACCGGACAGGGCTGTGTTCGCAGCGTTCCCACAAATCGGGATCGATGTCTTGGAAGATCGTTTCGCGATCGCGTGACCACGACCACCAGTAGTTGCAAGCAATATCGGATAAGCGCTGAATGGCTGCAGGCAGGCGACTACCAGGTACCGCCTGAGAAAGAATCGGAGCAATGCTGTGAACCATGATGGCCTCGCACGAAGAACGCGGATGGAATTCCCCTAGAGGATTAAAACCCATACACAATTTTTTCATATACCCCCTAAGCCATTCCCAAATCTCTTCGTTTTCTTCAGGTTTTTACTCTGCATAAATAGAATTAAAAATTTAAGAATTAAAAATTTAGACCTATGCATAAAGTTCGACGCACAAATACATCTATACATGTTTAACCTCGACTGGCTTTATCGGAGGCCTTAACTGAGGGATGTAACAAGAGTGTCGTCTGTTTTAAATCCTAAAATCGCCTTTTTGGGCTGTTATTGCTTGAGGGGAAACAGTCAGTACGGTCTGCTGGAAAAGACCCTTTCCATCTCGGTACGGTGGGTCTTCCTACTCTAAAATTGTCAAGTATTTGCTTGGTAACTAATTGTACGAACAAGAGTTAAATGAGTCATTCTAGGAACATTCAGGCATGAGGATTGAGTTTGTTTCTTTGCATTTATCTCGAAAGCATCTGACTTGCAAGTGAGGGGTGAGGAGTCCTCTAGAGATATGTAAGTGCTGCCTACCCCTGAGGCTTTGTCGCCTTACCATGCCCCAAAGCGAATGAATGCGGCACTTATACTGAAAGTTAGCGAACTGTATTGAGTTGACGTCATGACAGCAGCAGTCGAATTCTCCGCTCGTGATATCTTCAGAGCCGCTTACACCAACCGCTATACCTGGGATAGTGGCTTTCCAGGCTATCGAGCTGATTTTGAATTGGAGCTAGGCTACGATACGCCACTAGGTCGATCGGGTGACAAAGTGATACCTGCAGGAACGTACCGAGGCCGAGTGAGCGTTCCTGCCAATCTGAGCAATCTTAATGGCATTGAGGTGTCGGGGATTGACGAGCCCTTGGCTGCAGAGTGGGTGGTTAATCAGATCAAAGATGTGATTACTCATCGCAAGCGCTCTGAGTTTGATGAAGCTCACGGTAAGCACGAATTTACCCTCGATGGCGATCCCGACAAAAGTGGTGCCGTACCCATTACCGTCAGTGGGGATTCCATGGGGTCGCACTATAAGGTCCGAGATCGCCAAGTCGTCCAAGTATCACGCCAGATGGGTCGGATGGCATTCACCATCAATCACCTGAAGAGCATCGACACTGATACGGGCTATATTTCCTCGCACTACAACGCCGTCTTTAAGGATCCGAGTTCTGAAAAAGTTCTCAACCAGCTCGACTTCTCAGACGATTATGACCAGTTCGATGGCTACTACTTGATGACGCAGCAGGTCGTGAAAGGGAGCGCGCACGGTAAGCCCTCTTATACCCGTGTGACGTTCTCCAACATCGAGACCTCACAATCCTGAAGCTTATTGACCTGAGGACTGCGGCCGACCTAGGTTCGCACAAAATACACCAATCGAGGCGGCCATCGCGATGGAAAACCAGCGATCGCCGCCTTCTTTGACCAGCAAGTAGCAGGCGATGGCGAGACTCAATCCGCCAATGGCCATCAAAAGCCAACGCATGAAGGCGAATAGCGGTCGGTCGAGGACGCGCTTGAGGGGAGGAAAAACTATACCGAAGACAATGGCGAGGCCGACAGGAATGGTCCGTTCGAGACTGACATCGAATGCAAGCCAAACTGCTGCCAACAAGCCGAAAAAAAAGAAAAAAACGCGCACCACAGGATAGTCGCGCCGCATTGTTTGGCTGCGGGTTGGTAGTTCGGCTTGCGGTGTCTCCAGACTGGCTTGATAGGGAAAGGATGCGATGCGTTCGGCTTTGCTATCGTCAGCGCGCAAGACTTTAGCGTAAATGCTGACCCGATTGACATCCGGAAAGAATACCGCATCCATCGCATCCCGTACGATCGCGGCCACCCGCTCGACATCGACGCGATCGCCGCGTACGTATTCCAGCAGCACGTACAACACCGGGCCTTTCAGCCGCACATCTACGACCAAATGCAGGGCATCCATCTGGTAAGTCAGGATGTCGTTGAGTTGGCGTAGCGTTTGTTTCATGATTAGCGCAGAGGATATGGCCCTCTCCGGAGTTAGCACTTTATTGAACCTCAACCGCCGCGATCGCGTCTAGAGAAGCTTTGGCAAGCTCCATATCCTAAAACCTCAGCTTGTGGCGTGGGGCTAAAGTTTGGATGGTGGAAATACGCCAAAATACCTGGGAATCTCGACCGAGTCGGCTGTAGATCCGAATGATTGCCAAGCTCTCGTCGCACCCTCCATACTTGCTTTGGTTCAGCTCAGTAGATTTTCGATGACCGCAGCTTCTAAACCCAAAGGCATTATCCTGCTCGTCGAACGGGCGATCGCGTTGCTGGCCCTCGCCCACCTCAGCCTGTCGCTGTTTGACTGGACTTACGTGCCGCTGCGGGACTACTATCATCGCTGGCTGCCCAATCTGACGCGTCTTTACGACCCGATTAAAGGTATCGAACCCTTTCGGTCCACGCAAACGTATCTCGACACCGTAGACGAGTTTGTCGAGGAGATCGCGGCTGAATCTGAGAATCCCGATGTCGCACTGAATAGCGATCGCGCCCGAAGCTTGCTGGCGGATCTACGCGAGCAGAGCGTGGAAATGATTGATAACAATCCGTTTGTCGTCTCCAATCGGACAGGAAATTTCGAGCGGGCCAAGGATCGGATACGCGAGCAGATCGGCTTGGAATCGGCAAAGCAGTCGTTCCGGGAATTTTGGAGCGTCGAGTATTTGAGCAATCGCGGCGTCCAAGACGAATTAGAGTTTTTCGAGCGACGCATTCGTCCGCCCATTGCGACTAACTTCTATCGAGGCATTGGCTACAACAGCCAACCGCTCGATCGCTATTGGGCCATTGACTTATGGTTTATCGGTTTTTTCGCGGGAGAATTTTTGCTGCGCACCTATTGGCTCAGTCGCCGCTATGAAGAGCTGAACTGGCACGAAGCCATGCTGTGGCGTTGGTATGACGTGCCGCTTTTCATCCCGATGTGGGGGTGGTTTGCCATTGTCCCCGTGCGCTGGCTGCGGATTATCCCCGTCGCGATTCGACTCGATCGCGCTCGGCTGATCGACCTGAAGGCGTTGCGAACCCAAGTGATCCGGGGCGTGACAGCGAGCTTAGCTGCCGAAATGACGGAAATCATTGTGGTGCGAGTCATCAATCAACTTCAAGGCACGGTGAAATCCGGACAGGTGGCCCAGTGGATTCTCGAGCCCAAAGTGGCCGAACGAGAATTTATCAATGTCAACGGGATCGACACCATAGGAGCGATCGCCAATCGTTTGGTCGAACTCACCGTCTATCGGGTATGGCCTCGCATCCAGCCACAAGTAGAAGAACTGGTCACCCACAGCATTACCAGTTCGCTCGCTACTACTCCTGCTTATCGTCAACTGCAAATGATTCCTGGATTCCGTACCCTGCCCGAACAGCTGAGCAAACAACTCGCCAGTCAGATTTCCGAAACGGCTCACAGCACTCTCGTTGCTGCCTTGGAAGATCCCATCGGCCAAGAAATTACCGAGACCTTAGTGGAAGAGATCGGTCAAGCTCTCCGCACCGAACTCAACCAAGGCCTGACCCGCAAAGAATTAGAACGCCTCGTGGCCGATCTCCTCGAAGAGATTAAACTCAATTACGTGCAGCAACTGGATGACAACGAAGTGGAACGAACCTTGGAAGAAATTCACCGCCTGCAAAAAAGCCGAGCGTCAGACTCCTAAAACCCGTTCTGTTCACTCGTATCGTCCCAAGTAGATCGCAGCACAGTCTATTGAAACGGCGCCAACTTCAATAAGTTTCTACTTGAAATTGCCCTGTTCCTCGCAGCGCATCCAGAAATGCGAAGACGGCCGGTCCCTGGAGCGCGTCTTTAGGAACGGCGGCTACGATAATTCTCTCCAAAGGAGTGGGTAACTGACAAACGCACACGTTGTCCGGAATGGGATGGGCCGCAAGCCGAGGCATAACAGCCGCTCCTAAGCCTTGCGCGACCAAGCTGACAATAGTGGAATCTTCTTTGACGCGATAACCCACCTGCAAATCCCGACCGGCATGATCTTGCCAGTGCCGCCGCACGATTGCTGTATCGGACCCCATTGCCGTATCCAACCCGTTGTCATCCAGAATGAATTTGCAGTCACATAAATCGGCCCAAGTCAGCTCGGCAGGCAACGGCAGCGATCGCGGCAACAACGCTACGTAACTGTCGCGAGCAATGACCCAAGTTTGAAACTCTTCCGACATTGCCTCAATCGAGATCCCTACATCAGCCTTACCTTCCCGCAATATCCGAGCCACTTCGATATAGGATGACGACTCCGTTAGGTCAATCTCGATGTTTGGATAGCGCTGTTGAAACGCAGCCAAAACGGGAGGTAACAAGTGCGTCGACGCACTGCGAAATGAAATCACTCGCACTTTACCGCCACTCAATGTGCGAGCTGAATGGGCCTCCTGCTCGATCTCATTCACCAAATGCATCACCTGCCGCGCCCGCGCGATCGCTTCTTCCCCCGCAGGTGTAGGTCGCGCCCCAAAGCGGCCGCGCGTTAGCAATGGCAGCCCCAACTCGTCCTCCAAACTCGCGATCGCGTGGCTGACTGCAGACTGAGACACATTCAGACTCAAAGCCGCCTCAGAAAAATTGCCGAGATCGGCAACTGCGACGAGGGCTTGCAGTTGGGAAAGCTTCATCTATCAATTTCGTTCATAGATGGTATGCAAGCTGTGCTTTGAATGTCCCGCTCGGCCCATTTACCTTAAAGTTATCAGCTCCATTCCCACGGGAGGAGGATTCAATGCACTTTACCAGTTTTACCACGCCTGAGCTTTCATTTCGACCCCAACAAACGCCATTAACCGCTTTGCAACAAGTCGGCAAAATATGCGCGGCATTATTCCTTGGCAATCCCGAACCTCGGATCTGGAAAATCATGCGAGCTGATGGCACTACTCACTGGCGTATCTACGATCCCACAAGCGATCGCAGGCATAGCTTCAGTTCTGAAAATGAAGTTCGTGCTTGGCTAGAACGACGCTATTATCAGTAGTTAATTTGGTTTAGATTGACACGTAATTTAGGATTGGTTTTTCAACCAATCCTAAATTGCTATATCCATACGTCAATTTATATTGAAAGCGACATAAATAAGTTCTATAGAGAACTCGTATTGAGATATCTGCGCACGTCATATAGCCGTTTGAGAGCTAATTTACAAAGTAAAGCTTAAGAGGAATGTACTGACCGACTTATCCACTTAGGCTGCGACCATCGTTATGACCCTGAGTGGAAAATCATGAGTCGTCTGCCTCAAGTGGCTCACGCGCATCGACGCGCCTACCCTAGCGATCTGAGCGACGCGGAATGGCAGGTGATCGAGCCATTGCTGCCTCGTTTCAAAGGCTTCGGACATCCCCGCCAAGTCGACCTCAGAGCATTTTCCATACTTATGAGGTGCAGTAGCCGCAATGAGTAAACCAGTTTTTAATATGCTGGCGAGTGAGGGTAGAAGCGATCGAGCGGGAATGAAAGG
>JBCBVC010000131.1:0-11586 GCA_039817845.1 Cyanobacteria bacterium J06642_2 | reverse complement strand
CTAGCAGATCGTTGCGAGATCGCCTCACTGCCTATCTGCGGTCGAGCCACCAAAATTCCGATCGCTCTGGGAACGCGCTCTACATAACGTTGCAGGTCTGCGGCAATCAAAATGCCTCGTCCTGGCGCAGCATGGATGAACCCAATTGAACCATCGGGCTGCGCATAAGCTAAACCGGAATGCGTTACGTCAATGCCGTCAATGCTGGTAGCGATCGCGATAATATCTCCAGCCTGAAGAGCAGCATATTGCTGGCGAACGCGCTCAGTCGGAACGTATTGAATATCGAGACTTTGCAGTCGCGTTTCCATTTGGGCGATACACCGAAAGTTCGCATCATTGCGAACTAAACGGGGATATTTCGACCGATGTTCGGTCATAAAATTGAGCGTTTTATCTAGAGGTTGAGCTTGTAAATCATTGATTGAAGCGAGATAGCTACGCTTTTGATTGTCATCCATCCATTCAGAAAAGTAGTGGAGTCGACTGCAATAATCGTCACGCTCTCCCTCCCGATACCGCTGAGCTTCAACGCGATCGCCAAATCCAGCATAGGTGTAGTCACGCGCGACAATACTGCGAGCCATCGCCAATACAGTTTCCACGAACAACACGCAATCGAACTGAGTGAGAGATAACACTAGTTCTTCGGTCTCAGCACGGTCTAATAAGCCATCGACGTAGGTCGCACCTAAAAACTGCTCGGCTATTGTTTGCACGATCTGAGCGAAAGGGCGATCGCCTACCTCATTTGCGATCGCGGTTTGCATCACCTGCTCGAAGATTTCCCCATCACGGTCAGCGGGGGCGTCATCAAATGCCACGGCGACCTGAGCCGGAGCGACTGACGGACCTTCTTCTGCCCGCCAAGGGGTTGTAGGCCAAATCGCAAGTGCCCCCACGACACCGGCAATGCTCACTAAGCCCGATATGGTAACGCGTCTCATTCCACCTGACCCGAGTTCGACGACAACCTGCAATCATTATTTCCCATCTAGAATATTTCTGGCCTCGTGGAGTGAAGCAAGAGCAACGAAGACGCGGGATAATGTCTCGGAAGTAGGAACTTGCAAGTCGGGCACGAGAATGGTGGGAATGCCCGCTGAGGTAGACGCAAGCGCCCCGGCATTGGAATCTTCAAAAGCAATGCAGTGTTCGGGAGTAACGCCTAATTTGTGCGCGGCAGCAAGATAGATATCAGGAGCGGGCTTATTGTTGGGCACTTCATTTCCGGCCGTGACGGAATGAAACCGAGGCACGATATCGGTAGCAGACAAGCTGAACTCAGCGTCTTCACGATCGCTGGCTGTTGCGATCGCCTTGGGAATATCTCGCGCTTCCAGCCAATCTAATAGGTCTAACAGGCCAGGGCGCAGCGGAATGCCACCGGCGCGGATAGTTTTACGCCAAAAATAGTCGCGGCGCGATCGCAGTTTTGCTACGGGCAAATCGTCTCCAAATCTGTCTTGCATGAGGCGATCGCAGTCAGCGTTGCTGCGTCCGACAAAACTGCTGTAGAAATCATCTTCAAGGTGATAGCCCATATCAGCAGCAGCGCTCAGCCAGGCTTGTCGATAAATCGGTTCGGTATCGAGCATCAAGCCGTCCATATCAAAAATGGCTGCGCGAATTCTCGTTACGTCCAGCTGCACGCCCCACCCCTACTCAGTTATTTTCATTATCCCAGTCCACGTACTCCAACTCAGCTTTTACCTGCAACGTCCAAACGCTTTGCAGCTTCGGCAAGAATACGATCTGGGTCTAATATCTGTTACTCAAGTCAGCCGGACTAGCTAATAGCTCCCGATTCGAGGCTATCGAGATCGCCGTGGTCGATTGCGCCTTCAATGTCTGGAATGGTGGAGTAGATGGTGCTATCGCCTGAGACGACGTGCTGCTCGACAAATTCACGAGCGAAGGCGAGTTTGCTGGCAACAGCAGGTGATTTCGAGTTATCGGCCCACGTCAACCGCTGACGGTTGCGAGCCTCCACTTTCTGATTGCGCCTTTGAAGTGCGAACCAACGCACGAGGGGAATGCCGAGAAACAGCAGGCCGTAGGTAAAAAAGATACCGAAGACAAACCCGACAAATCCACCTGACAGACCGGAAAGCGCGGCGACGTCAATCACGGCAGCTTGAAGTCCGCTCCACAGAACTAGGTTAACCAGACCCAAGCCTCCAGCCAGCATCAACTGCCCCGAACTAGCTTGGCTGAACGACCACGGCTGCTCTTTCAATTGAGCAGGCAATTGGGTAGATTGCTTGACGCTATCTGCTACAGCCTGCAGCTCGGGGAATTGATAGACAATTTCGCCGCGATCGCTGACCTGTGGCTGGCCGTCAAACTGGACCAGAACGGGCAACATGTAGTCTTCATATTCCATCTGGTCTTTAGCAGGTGCTTCTGGCAGTAGAGGCAGCACTTGCTCGCCAGTAATGACGCCTCCTTGAGCGCGGATGGTGTTGGCAATGGCGCGATCGCTGCGTTCTTCGAGATCGGCATTAGGATTGCCATCGCCAAAGATGAACGAATACACTGCTTCTAAAAAGTTGAGCTCAGACTCATTCCCGCTAGATGTAGAACGAGCTCGGTCGAACTGGTTGCGATTCAACGATCCTGGGGCGAACCGCCCCCTGCGATACCGCGAGCGGGTGGAGTAATGCCAGAACGGATTGCCAATCCACAGATTGGGAATGAAGATGCCACCGCCTCGGCGCGAACCAAACGAGCCGCTCCGATTGCGATCGCCGGATTGACTACTTTGGGCGGCGATTTGCAAAGCAATGATAATACCGATGGCTACCAGGATCGACAGCACCAAAATAACGCCAAAAGAGAGCCGCAGCCCCGACAAAAAACCTTGCCAGAGTTTACGTCGCAAAACCGCGTAGCGACTGGCGTTGGCCCGTCGATTGAGAATGGCGCGATAGTTGCGCTCGAAGGTGTAAAGAATATCGCCGCGATCGCTGACGTGCATTTGGCCGCCCGCATCGCGAGCCAGGCTCATTAATTCTTGACGGGCATTGTCGAGAGCTAACCCCGTTTGTCCGGCAACGTCGCCAATCGTCACTTGCCAATTGAGTCGGTCAACCGCCTCCATGACTAGCGTTCGAGTCGCTGCCATCGTCGCGCTCCTAGAAACTAGACCATCTCTATTTTATTCGGGGCGACTGGCAGACCGGGTGCAATTCCCGTACCCTTGTCTTCACCTACCGCCAAGGACAGTGAACGCTGCTGCCAACCACAGCGCGATCGCTTAGCTACCAGGTTTGTACAGACCGATGGCGACGACTTGATTGGTGCCAGCTTCGAACGCAAACGACAAACCGAGAGCGTCGTAGTTGATGAAGTAGCGATCTTCAGCTCGCGCGATCCGAGTCCGGCCTGGAAACGGAGAGACTTCGTTGTAGCCATTTTCTCCCGGCGAACCGTAGGTGCGAACGACGTCGCTATAACTGGCACCGATGCTGACCCCCTCTTCAGTGAGCGCCGCCGTGTCGGTCATGTAAATGCGATCGGCAAAGAAACTGGAGAGCGTGCCCTGATTGCGGTAGGCCAGCAAAATGTAGTCTTGCAGGTAGAACACTCGCAAATCACTATCGGGCTGAAAGATATTCTCCCCGGACCGACTCGGTACGGTATCCATTCCTCCCAGATCGCCAATATTGCTTTGGCGGGTATCGAAACCCAACTCATAGCGACCAATGCGCCCTTTGTCCTGAAAGATCGTCGGTTTTGCCGCCACGACAGGAGGTTCGGGCAAGAGTGATAGAGCTTGCGATTCCACATTAAAACCATTCAACGAATCGCCCGGAACTAAACCCTGTACCAGAGTGTTAGGACCGAATCCCGCATCCGCTCCGGGTCGCCAACGCGCTACCGCCAGCTCAATGGCTGCTCCAGAAGGCAACACGAAAAAGCGGGTCTGTGTTTCCGTGCCTGCGGTCGGTTCGCCCGCGATCGTGGCATTTCCACGGGCTCCGAGCAGCGCCGCCAAAATGACAGCTCCACGTTCAGTTTGACCGTCTACCAAAGCAACTAGGGGAGTGCGTGCCGCAATGGGAACACCTTTACTATCCCAAGCAGTTTCTTTCTCGTGACGGTCCAGCGACACGAGCGCCGGACGCATAGAGCGCGGCAGAAAAATGCGAGCCACATTGGCAATGGCCTGCGGATCGTAACCGGTAGCCCCGCGCAAGTCGAGAACGATGCCCCGTGAATATTCGCTGACGTGCAAGCTCTGTCGAATTTGTTGGGCAGTAGCTGGCGTAATGTCGTCGAGCGTCAGCATGGTGACACCCGCCGCTAGCGATCGCGACTGAACGGGCTGCCGGGGTTGATTGAGTAGAGCCGAAAACTCGTCGGGGGTCAAGAGGCGATCGCTGCGCTGACCGTAACGGGCTAAGGTTTCGCGAATAACCTCGTATTCAGCAGCGGGACTATTTGGATCGGACTGACGTGCCAATACGGCTTCGTACAGCTCGTCGTAGTTCACTGCTTGCGGATTGGCCCCCACTGCGAGGGACTCGTTGACGAAGATCTCGACTACTTGGCGCAGATCGGTACCGCTTCGATAGGGTGAAGTGGGCTGACTGAAGCCTTCCCAGCCGGAGTCAGAGTTAGGAGCAGAGCGGGCCTTGTCCCAGGCTGAAGTTGGATTTGTGGCCGGTGCGTTTGACGTAGGCGTGTTAGAAAAGGAGGCCTCGGCCCCGTACCCTTCCAACTGCGTATCGATCGATTCTCGACGGAGAGGTTCCGTGCCGACAGGCTTGAGATCGCCAGAAATAGGGGCGGGAGGAGATTCAGCGCTGGCATCCAACCCTAGCAGCGCGCTAGCCAAACCCGCGATCGCGACCATCTTTACCGAACGAGCGAACATGACGAACCCTCTAGACAACCCGCGCACACAATAACTAGATGTAGCGTCTTTAAGTTGATGCTACCCCACATTTAGTATTTGTCATGTAGGATTGCTCCTGTCTGTCGAGTGCGACTGTCAGGGTGCTTATCCGTATTGGAAAGCTGCGAATCCTGGCTCAACCTGGATAGACTGGGCGCACGGCGACAGCAGTTGACTTCGGTAAATCTTCTTTCCCTGTCTTTAGGTCTTCTGGACCGTGGGCTGTACGCGAGATCCACATGAGCGAGCCTGTCCATTCGGTAGCCGAACGGCCTTATCACATCTCGGTATTGACCGCCGAGGTGATACGCAGTCTCGGGTCGATCGCGGAGAGACGCTTCTTGGATGCCACTGTGGGTGGTGGCGGCCATACGGCCGCGCTACTGGAGGCTGGAGCTGCCGAAATAGTGGCGTTGGATCGCGATGCAGGGGCGTTGACAGCAGCTCGGGAACGGTTGGGGGCCTGGCTGGAACGCGACGATCGCCGAATTGACCTTCAGCAGGTGAATTTCGCTGATTACGTGCCGCAGCGGCAGTTTGACGGAGTGGTTGCGGATTTAGGGGTTAGTTCGGCACAGCTCGATCGAGCGGATCGCGGGTTTAGCTTTCGACAAGATGGGCCGCTGGATATGCGGATGGATATCACGTCTGCGGCAATGACGGCGGCTGAGTGGTTGGACCATCATTCCGAAGCTGATTTGGTCAAAGTGCTCAGCGAGTTTGGCGAGGAACGTTATTCTCGTCGCATTGCTAAAGCAGTGATGGCTCAGCGTCCCTTGCGCACGACGGCTGCGTTGGCCGAGGCCGTAGCGAAGGCGGTGCCACCTGCTGCTCGGTATGGCAAAATTCATCCTGCTACGCGCGTCTTTCAAGCCCTGCGGATTGCTGTCAACGGCGAATTGGACGCATTGGATCGCTTGCTGGAGAGCGTGCCAACATGGGTAGTCCCAGGGGGCGCGATCGCGATCGTCAGCTTCCACAGTTTGGAAGATCGGCGGGTAAAGTGGCATTTCCGTCGCGACGAGCGCCTAGATGTAGTGACGAAGAAGCCGATCAGGCCTACAGCGGAAGAAATTGCGGCTAATCCGCGATCGCGATCGGCGAAGCTGCGCGTAGCCAAACGACGGCCCCTTTCAGATATTTCCGCTCGATAACGCCTGTATCAACTCTGTATCGATTTGTGCGAGGACACATCTCATGGGCTTACCGCAACGACAACCTGACTGGTACGAAGTTCCCGCCCCTACTCGTCGAGTTCCGGCGCATCGGAAGCGATCGCGGTTTCATACGCAGCGAGATCTCGCGCCCGTGGTGGCTGTTCCTCCACAGTCCGTACCCTCGGGCTGGCGGGTCACGATGGAAGTACTGCGCACGACCACCGGCATTCTCGCTGTGTTGTCCACCGTGGTGGTGTTGGGGCTGTACGGCTCGAACGTACGGGCCCAAAGTCATTGGAATCAGCAATACCGCGAGCTAGAACGCCTCAAACAGGCTGAAAGTCAGTACGAACTGGATCGCGAATCCATCGTCAATTCTTTGCGAGTTACGCTCGAACACAGCAATTTAGTGCCCCTCGCACCCGAGCGTTTAATTCAATTACCTGCAGCGCCAGCCCGTCCGGCACCAGTTGAAGCCCAACTCGACCAGAAGGGCGATCGCTCTTTTATGCCCAGGGGATATTAGTTGCCTCGTCAGGCTATCCGGTACGGAGGTTCAAACTCAAGCTTATTCAATGAGCGGTTAAGCCAAGCTGTTTTGTAAGTTCTAATAAATTACATTCGTACCACCATTCCACAATTTTCCCATTAACGATTCGTAATAGCGTAAACCCATTAATGTTTGCTATTTTCCCAGTCGGAGGGATATCTAAAAACTCTCCGGTATGCGTTCCATTTAACATGGCGCGATATACCACCTCATCTCCTTCAGCAATCACACTATCGATGGTTTGCTGAATATCAGGGAATCCCTGAAACAGGCTGGCATTAAACGTTTTGTTTGCTTCCAATCCCACAATGGGTTCTGCTTCGCTGTTGAAATGATAAATGATATCAGGGGTCATTAGCTCGTCCCATACGTTTTCCCAATCTGGTTGAGTGCCCCAACCCTCCTGTGCAAAACGGAGAGCGATCGCGCGATTTTGACTGATAGACATGACGTTAACCTCGCCCAGATGAAACAATCTGCATCCAGTATTGAAAATTGACGAGGCAACGTATTCTAAGTTTTTGCACCGGTTTTCAATTTCTTGCTACTGCTGCAGAAATTGCTTGGGAGTCATCCCTACTCTGCGTTTGAAGTGGTAGTTGAGATGCCCTTGATTGGCAAAACCAACAGCATAAGCCACGTCAGCAATGCTCGACTTCTGCTCCAGAAGTAGCTGTTTGGCACGATCGATCCGACAGCGAATGTGGAACTGATGTGGTGAAATGCCAGTAGATTGTTTGAATGCACGAGCAAAGTGATAAGGACTGAGCTGAGCGATATCGGCTAACTCAGCGAGACTAAGGTTGCGATCAAAATATGCATAGATATAGCCGATGACTCGATCTAACTGAGCTTTGGATAGCCTCCCTTTGTGATTCTGAATAATCGGTTTTTGCGTCGAATAATGTGTAATCAAATGTGCTGCTAATGCATTTGCCATGGCATCTGTATAAAGCTTGCTGTCCGCGTTCTCAGTATCTAACGATGTTTTCAGAGCGATCGCAATTTCATAGATGAGAGGATCGAAGCGTGAAGCGAGTTGTGGGATAAGTTCAATCTGCTCGCGATCGCATAGCTCGGCACCTGCTTGAGATAGCAGTGTGGGCTCCAAATAAAGTTGTAGGAAGGAGGCTTCGCGATCCCATTGGAAAGTTTGCCAAAGATGGGCCGGATAGATACTGATATCTCTAGGAACAGAATCCGTAGTTTTTGACTTGCCATCAACTGTTTGTTGCAGGGTTACGGGCGCACCCGTGTTGATGCAAATGACGTGATGGGACGAACGATGCTCGGGAATGTGATGAGCGGGTTGGCAATGGAGCGCAAGTTGCACCTTCTCCCAACACGAGCCGAAGCTGGACAGGATGGGCGATCGCGGCAGTATGGGACTGTAGTCTCGTGTTGGTCCAGCTTTAGGGCCATTTCGAGTAACCATGCTGCTGGATTGCCTTATTAGTCACACGCTCCAACTCTACTCTTGCTTTACGCACTCCTTACACTGTTCCGCATACTTCAACGTTTATTTGCTGATTGGCACTCGTACAGCTTGTTTCGCTCGAATGCGAGTTCGGGCTAGCTCAATCGCTACGTATCTCGGCAATCGCCCCGTTAGCGAGGCTTCATTCAGAACGGCAGTTGTATTGGCACGAACTTCGCGGGAGATCGCCTCAAAAGCCTCAACGCGATCGCCAACTTGCGATCGCCTTCAGAACTTGCAACCGTGCGCTCGATCTTGTCCAACAAGCCATCGAAATCAAACTCGACCGGCGCGCTCTGAGCCCGTTCCAGGTCGTGCCAGAGGTCGAGTTCGAGCTGAAGAGACGGCATGGAAATAGCCTCACTTCCACATGCGCGGGTCGAAGAAAAACGGTTCGGGCGAATTGACGGTGATGTCCTGAAAGTCCTCGTGGCTAGGATCGAGCAGCACGTTCATCTCGTTTGGAATCACCACGGAAGGCAGCTCCAAGATAGCGGTTTCCCCCGAGCGCACCCATTGAGAGCCGAGAGTTTGCAACGCACTGGGAGCAGGATAGGCTCGCCAATTCTTTGGCAAGTCAGCGGGAGTGAGTTTGCGTCGCGATACCCCTTCAGGAATCTCTGCCGAAATCTGAACGAGATCGTCAGGCCGATCCTCCGGCTCCAGGTGAACGAACAGTTCGAGAGCTGCCAATGACAGCGAGCGCGCTGCGTACACTACAGCAACGCCCTTGTGATTCCAGCGACCGCCCACTCGTCTAGCGCCCTCGCCGCTGAAAGCTGATTCCGCCCATCGCGACTTACACAAGCGCCAAACCAGCACTAACTGAACACTCCAAACTCCACCCGCTGAAGCTCGTCAACTGCACTTTGAAAGCCAATATCTGTATCGAGTAATTGCAGCGGCACTCGTCCTCCCAACCCGCGATTGGGACGCTGGAGCCATCGCACCCCCTTCTCGCGATCGCCGAGAACGTCGATCGCCGTCGCCGCCAAGCGAGCCAATCGCAGCAGTCGCTCGGATTCGACCTCCCGCAAACGTTCGTCTTTGGCCTTGCGTCGAGCCGCCGTGCGGGTAGAGATGCGCAAACAGGCCAACGCCAGCTCTTCTTTCAAATCCAAGAACTGCAAAGCGGCCACGACAGATTGATAAGGCAACCCCTCGCGCAAGAGGTCGATGAAATCATTATCAGTCGAGGGTGGCGAGCCGATCGCCTGAGCCCCTCCGAGCATGTCAGTCACTTCAGTGGCGTAAAGCATGTTTCCATCCAAGTACCGCCAAGTGACATTGTAGCATTTGCCATTTGGCAGAATCAGAGAGTGGCAATGTGTTGCACCTCGTTGCGTTGCATCGGTCGCATTTGACGTGCAGAGGCTTTGCGGCCGAGTGCTATCGCTCAATCGCCCGATCGAATTTCTGCCACTGTGCCCGAGTCAGGCTGCCCAACAAAAACCGCTCCCTTTGAATCTCTTGATTTCTACCAAACGATGTATTGCTCAAATCCAAAATGGAATCATCCATCCAATCATCAGAGGCTTGATGAAGATAAACTTCAATACTCGGAACGGAAATGCTCTCTGAGAGAGTCACTAATTTCCCAGCGTCTGCATAATTATCTTTGTCTAACAGTTCGATGAACTGTTGGGAAACTTCATCAGGAACATTGCCAACTCGGGTTGGAGTGCCATACCATTCGTTTTTCTTTTCGTTAAATGGCTCGCGCGCTGCTCCTAACCCCCCGAGGCCGCTGATGCCAAGCACCACGCCCAATTCGAGCCCCCAGTAAACCCACATGAAAACCCCTCCAACGGGAAGACCACCGCTGCCTCCAGATGAGAGACTCATCCCCTGTTGTGCGAAATACTTCAAATAGCCTAAAAATCCGGTCTGTCCGGTCTGTTCGAGTAAGAGAGATTCGGTCGCATCTCGTAAAACCTGTTCCTCTGTTCGCTCGTTTTGAGCAATTTCTCGTTCGAGTTCGGCAGCATAGAATTCGCGAAATTCATTGGCTACTTGCCGTTGAAACCGAACGTAGTCAATCAGATGCATAGAACCATAGATCGAAGCCCCTGTCAGGACGCCGAACACCAACGCGCTCCTCGGGTTCCTCACCTTCCCAGACTTAATCGCTAATTGAGTTGCACCAGCTCCGAGAACACCCATGCCCAGCGGAAACAGAATAATGAGGTAGAAGAAAGTCCCTATAAGGCTGATAGTGCCTCCAACGACTCCCCCAGTCACAAGAGCCGTCAAAAGACACCAGACATAGCCAGATGTAGGTACGACGTTGCTTGGCTTATAGATTTCCATGAGGGCCGTCCCGTGTTAGATGTAAGGGCAAGCTAGTCACGCACATCGCTACCCACCATCGAGTATTGCATTCGTTGTCAGTGCGAGCGCGTGACTCAAATATCTGGCTCAACAAGCGGACAAGGTTTTAGGGGACAGTTCTCAAGCGGCCATTCCCGAATGGTATTGAACCCCTGTACCGGCTCCCCAGCGAACTCCGAGAACTTCTGCAAAATTTGCACCAACAACCCATCCCACTGCCGCCGACTGAGGTGGAGCGTGTGTACCGTAGGAATCTTGGCAATCACCTCCCGGTCGCGCCAGAGTTGAGCCGCGATCGCGTGAGCGGTACGCCAGCGAGACTCGACCAATCCAGCCCCTTTGCGACTCTCGCTTTTGCTATAGAGAGTCAACACAGCTGAGAACGTCACGGGAACATCAATCTCGATCTCAGGCACCTTCAGCAGATCCTCTTGCCGCTTGAGTCGATGACCGCGATTTTCATCATGGCGTTGCCGGTAGTAAGAGCGGCGATCGTGGCAACGGCGATCGTCCCAACAGGGTTGGTCGCTCTCAGGGGAGTGAAGCGATCTCGCCTGATCGGGAGAGAGCAAACAACAGGCTTTGCACAGAGAGTTGAGCTTGCGAGGCATCGAAAAGAACCGTCCCCAGAGCAAAGAGTGACCGGAGCCAGAGGCGTCCCCAACACTGTGACATCGATTCTTTGATCCAAGCCGCCCTGACTCAGCTTTTCTAAGGTTAGGGTACGCATAAAAATTATTCATACCCTAAATATTACAAACTGCCCCGTAAACCCTCGCGAACGGCGATCGCCTCCCCTCCCTCAAAACACGCGAGCCTTTGAGAACGCTCCCGAAAACAAGTCTTCCCCAGTAAACTCCAAAATGCTTCCCACACCACATCGCTTGGGTGGTGACATGCCGAAAATTAAGTTGACAAAGTAGTATTACTCTGTCACCCTAGATACAGGTGACTTCCACTTCCCTTCAAGGGTTCAAGCTATGCCAGCCCAGTCCTCAGCCATCGAAGCTGCTTTGCAGCATGCAACCGAGTCAGAACGAGCCGTGCTTGCCTCTGTCCTCAAAGCAATGAAGCAGGTCAGAAGTCATCCAATGCGCCAACAATTCCTCCAAAGCGCGATCGCCGTCTCCATCGAAGCCAGCCAACAGGCTCGACTCACTCCTGAATT
>JBCBVC010000130.1:0-11889 GCA_039817845.1 Cyanobacteria bacterium J06642_2 | reverse complement strand
TTGACGAGAACGTCGCATTCCACATATCCTTCGACAAAGCTCAAATAAGCTCACAACCCAATAGTCGTCTCCCCCTTCAGTACGGACAAGGGTCGAGGAGACTGAAAATAGTCCAGATAATTATTTGATGGCAATGCAGGAATCACAAACGGAGTTGGAGTTGGAGGCTATTTCGAAGCGAGTCGGCTTATTCGTTGGTTTGGTAACTCTAGATATTGAATATTTGGCGGACGAGCCACCGATTGGAAATCAAAAGCAGGTTGCTCGCGATTACGCGATCGCTGCTGGTGGGCCAGCAACAAATGCTGCTGTTACCTTCGCTGCCTGCGGGCATAGCAGCACGATTGCGGGAGTTTTGGGCAAGCATGCTATCGCTGGAATGATTCGTTCGGATTTAGAAACCTATGGAGTTAGGATTGTCGACCTCGCACCTAACCATATAGAGCCACCACCCACCTCATCTATCGTCATCACCCAGAGAACAGGCGATCGCGCTGTCATCTCTTTGAATGCCGTCAAACATCAAGCTCAACCCAACACCGTTCCCGCAACCATCCTGAGCGCTGTAGATATCGTGCTGATAGACGGCCATCAAATGGCTGTTGGAGAAGCCGTGGCACGTCGAGCTCGCGATCGAGGCATTTCCATCATTGTGGATGCCGGTAGCTGGAAACCAAATTTCGAGACCGTCTTGGCGCAGGCAGACTACGTCATTGCATCAGCTAACTTCCGTCCGCCTCAATGTCAGACCCAAGCAGAAGTCATTGCCTATCTCGCCCGCCTCGGCATTCCTCACATTGCTGTCACGCGAGGGGCTAACCCCATTTGCTATGTATCTAGAAACGCGAGAGGTGAAATAGCAGTACCTTCAGTTCCGGTTGTCGATACTTTAGGTGCTGGAGACGTTTTCCACGGAGCATTCTGTCACTTTATTTTAAATAAGCCTTTTGAAGCTGCTTTAGCTGATGCTGCTCGCGTAGCTGCTGAGTTCTGTACTAGCTTCGGTACGCGCAGTTGGTTACAAACCTTTGTGCGGCCATAGATATCGTCAATGCGGTAAGGTCACATTCTTCTCGATCCAAGTAAGATAATCGGCACTGCCCAAAGCAATAGGCATAGCTACGATCTCAGGGGTGTCGTAACTGTGATGTTTACGAATGGATTCTTTCAGGACATTGAAAATTTCGGCCCGAGTCTTAATTTGACACTGCCATTCTTCTGCAACCTGCACCTCGCCCTCCCAGCGGTAGGTACTACTGATAGGACCTACGACCTGCACGCACGCAGCCAGTCGTTGCTCTACCAATATGCCTGCTAGGCGATCGCCCTCTTCGCGACTAGAGACAGTTGTCATTACCTGCATGCAACCCGACATTGCTTCGACCTCCCAAATACTTGCGAACCCAGATTGACATCCCTGCGCGAGGAAACCCACCAACGCAGTTGAAGTTCGCTCTCGTACCTTACTCCATACCTTTGCAGGGGAACATTTGCAGACGTGATTCTAAACATTCCACCCGCACGGATGTACCTACTTCCAATGGCAGATTTTCTGTAGTTTGGCGCACGTGCAGCTCTCGTCCAGACGGCAACTGCAGACAGTAGATTGCTTCGCGTCCCAGAAACTGACGCCCTCGCACCCGCACCGCACTGGCTGCATCTGGACGCACCATGCAGTCTTCTTGTCGCACCATGATGTCAGCCCATTCCCCTAGCTTAGTGTGATTGCATTCGCCCTCATCCCGCACGACTGTCAGCGTACCGATCTCACTTTCCCAACCCGCCGCAGTCCAACGTGCAGGCAAAAAATTGGCCTGGGTAACAAACTCTGCCACATAGCGGGATTTAGGATAGCCATAGAGTTCTTCTGGGCAATCGCATTGTTCCAATCGGCCGAGATGGAGTACTGCAACCCGATCCGAAATGGATAGTGCTTCTTCGCGATCGTGAGTCACGAAAATTGCTGCCATCTTCGCCTGATGTAAAATTTCGCGAACCTCAAGACGCAAACGCAAACGAATCCCCGCATCCAAATTGCTAAACGGCTCGTCCATGAGCACGAGTTGTGGCCGAGGAGCCAAAGCTCTCGCCAAAGCCACTCGCTGCTGTTGACCACCCGACAGTTCGGCTGGGTAGCGATCGCCTAACGCTTCCAGCCCGACTAATGCAACTACCTCTTGCACGCGAGCGATTCTCTCCGTTCTGCTCAGCGATCTCAGCCCGAATGCAACATTATCGTGCAGCGTCAAGTGAGGAAACAGCGCGTAGTCCTGAAAAACTACCCCCACTTGACGGCCCTCGGGCGGGATCCATCGCCCTTTTCCAGCCACCTGCTGCTGCTGAATCGAGATCGTACCGCTATCCGGACGTTCGAACCCAGCGATCAGTCGCAGCAGAGTCGTTTTTCCACTTCCAGAAGCACCTAGCAGTCCCAACAACTCGCCAGCCTCTAACGAGAGTGACAGCTCTTTGAGAACGAGTTGCTCGCGTTCGTACGCCTTTGAGATGCATTTGATATCGAGAATGGATGCCATACAGCAGGACTTTCAACTCGTTACGCAACTGCCAAAACTGGATATCAGCTCAGCTAAGACATCCTAGTATCGCTCGCGCAGCATTGAGAATTTTTCGTAGTGAGTTTGCCATTGCAAACAAATTTGCCGAAATGCGATCGTAGTCAGCAGATCGCTTAACATATGTTTAACACTCATTAACGCCCGGTAGCATCGTGATGAACTCTTCCGCATCGGTTTGGCAGCGCGCGATCGCCATTGCGCCCTTTGTGCTGTGGGGCTCGGGCATGGTTGTGATGAAAGGACCACTAGCGGAAGCATCGCCTTTGTTTATCGCCATCATGCGCTTGGTCCCCGCTGGGGCGATCGTGTTAGCGGCTGTGTGGATGGCTGGAAAGTGGAATCCTCAATGGCAGTTGGAACTCGTGCCGCGTAGCTGGCAGGCATGGCTGTGGATTGCCGTATTTGCGTTGCTAGATGGCACGCTGTTTGAAGGATTTTTAATTGAAGGCTTGCAAGACACCGACGCGGGATTGGGGTCCGTTCTCATCGACACTCAGCCTCTGGCCGTGGCCGTCATGGCGGCGGCGTTCTATCGAGAACGCATTAATCGCTTGGGCTGGCTGAGCCTGCTCTGCGGAGCCTTTGGGATTGGAGCGATTGGCCTGTCAAGCCAACTTCATGGGGGTGCTTTTCACTGGGCAGACCTGTCGTTGTCGGGAGGTACGGTGCTAATGCTGCTGTCGGCTTTATCTATGGCAGCAGCGACGGTAATGATGCCCCAGATTAGCAAGCACGCCAATCCCATAGTCGCAACAGGATGGCATTTGTTTTTAGGAGGCTTGCCACTAGTTGCCCTGTCCGCATTAACTGAAACTCATCAATGGGATCGGCTAGGAATGTCGGGCTGGCTTGGGATTGGCTACATCGCCTTCTTTACCAGTGCTTTGGCTTACGCACTTTTCTTCTATAGCGCGTCGCGAGAAAATCTGACGCAGTTCAGTTCCCTAACTTTCCTGACGCCTGTTTTTGCCCTCGGATTTGGCAGCATCTTTCTTCATGAAACGCTTAATCCGTTGCAGTGGTGCGGTGTGGGTCTGACGTTGGTAAGTGTTTACGTCATGCATCATCGCGATCGCTTGTTGGCTTCGCTGCGCGCGTTCTTCGACGGCATGTGGACGCCTGCTGATGAAGAAGCATCGCGGCTAGAGCCCGAACCTGTTGAAGTCAGTCGTTAGATGCTGCCATCCTGGAAATCTAGTCTGCGTGGCGCGTTACATCGTCATCGCAGCGACCCAGGCGCGCGATTCGTGCAGTTCGCTACCGTGACTCCAGCCGGCGATCCTTGCAACCGCACGGTCGTATTTCGCGGCTTCGTACCCGATACAGAGCTACTCCAATTTGCCGTCGATCGCCGCAGCGAGAAGATCGCTCACCTGCAGGCTCAGCCCCGTGCGGCCCTCTGCTGGTACTTTTCCAAAACACGCGAGCAGTTTCGCATCAGTGGTTCGGTATCAGTCGTGACCAGTGATAGCGACGGCCCTTGGCAACTATCGCGCGATCGCCTGTGGGAATCTCTTTCCAGCAAAGGTAAGCTGCTATGGTATTGGCCGCAGCCCAAGGCTCCCCGCACTCCATCTGAAACGTTTACACGCGCCCTACCTGCGGAGGCAGACGAGCCCCCAGAGAGTTTTGTATTACTTTTGCTGCATCCAACAGAAGTGGACTGGCTGCAGTTGCGCGGCGATCCACAGCATCGCTTTCTCTACTTGCTGGGACCTGAAGGATGGCAAGGGCGCGAAGTAAATCCGTAGCGAAATCATCATATTTGAGGTCGACGATAGGATCGCAATGCCAGCGATCTCGGGCATATTAAGAAGCACGTTGAATGGCATAGGCTAACTGGTCGTGGAGCGTTCGCCATTCTCGTACTTTCATTTTCATGCTTTCATCAATGTTTGTATTTTGACTCTTTCCGAATCCAATTTCTCCTCATTCCCCGCCTCTGCTGACGCGCCTTCAGCCACTGCGTTTTACGAGCATGCTTTATTTTGGTTGGGCCGCTCTCAACATGCGTATCGACTATTAAGCGAAGCCGTGTTTCCCCCGATCTCCAGTTGGGTTCGCGGTAGCGTTGACAGTCGCACCTTCAACTCGTGGCAAATTGATGACATTCGGACATTTCTTTACCCTGTCGCAGCTTGGGGCGAAACAGAAACTGACCTCTTAACCTGTGAAGCGATCTTATTATGCGGCTACGGCAACTACTACAACCCCTGCGACGTCGCGATCGCTGTATTCGTTCAGCAACCCCAAGAGTTATTTAGCATGCTCGTCCAGCGCGTTCGGCGCACAGAAGCCATTGTCAGCAAGGGACCGCAAATTCTGATGACGACCGAGCATGTCAGCCTAGCCAAAAAAGGACGAGACTACATCAATACCAAATATCTAATCTGGCCTTACTCCCTGTCCGAGGCCGCCACCGATACCCTCGTCAAACAGGGCATTTCCCTCATTGAGCTCTCACCTGAGAACGCGCTGCGTCCTTTCCCTAACTCTGCCCAGACCTAAAGCGGGATCGCATCTCAATGTCATCAGCGACGGGGTTGGCGGACGATCACAGTAGAGAAATACGGTGGGTGATACTGTTCGAGTCCTTCTAAGCTCGTATAGACCTGCTCTTGAGGAGTTCCAACCCATTCCACTAGGCTGCAGTAGTTGAGTAAGCCCCTTGCCGCAAGCAAATGCCACACTTCCTCAAATACAGACGAAACTTTCATCAAAATCACCACGTCTGCCCAGTCGAGGGCACGAGCCAGCTCTTCCGGTTGATGAGCAGCAGGCAAGATTGCAACTTTGTCATCCCAAATAGCCAAAGGAGAACGCAAGCTTGCGGCGGCAGCTAGAGGAGACGCAACGCCAGGAATTGCTTCAATCGTGACCTGTGGTGCTTGCAAATGTACAGCTCGCGCCACGTACGTGAACGTGCTGTAGAAACTCACGTCCCCTTCAGAGACAAAAGCCACATCTTGCCCGGAGCGTAAGTAGGAAACAATACGAGTAGCAGCTTCTTCCCACGCAGCAGCTAGCGTGTCAGTATCGAAAACAAATGGCAGATCCAGTGTCACAACCGCCTGCTGGGGCGTGAGAAAACGCTGCACGATACTATAGGCCACACCTGGCTGGTCGTCGCGGCCCTGGGGGCACGCGAGCACAGGAACAGACTGCAATACGCGCAACCCCTTTAAAGTCAGCCATTCAGGGTCTCCCGGTCCAACTCCGACCCCCCAAAATTGGCCCCACTGTCCGCTCATAGATCGAGTTCGCCTTAGCTGGGTATGAATATTCCGAACGTTGAATGCATCAAAGTTAGACGTTAAACTCAGCTACCAACGCGCGGGTTGGACTCACACTACCGTTACTCACCCTACTCTGGCAATGCAGTCTTACGCGATCGCTCTGATACACCTTCCTTAAACGGTCCTGCAAGATTCCGTAAAATCTTCATCCTTGTTAAAATTTTCATCCTTACTTTCAAGCTAGCGAAGCATACTAGCCTCTTTGAGCATGTGATAGGTAATCAACAGCTGCGTGATGGCTAGAGGATAGCTGCGCAAAGTTTCTCCTGTCGTCCCCACCACTGTGCCCAAATCTTGATTGCCCTCCAGGCTGCAAAACTGACCTAAATGGGGAACTTCATTACACAGAACCCGTTCCAGCTCGACCACTTGGTCGCTAGTTGCGTGACCGTCCACGGCCAATACGTCTACAGGTTTGTTCATATCGCGATCGAGGTCCAGCCGAATAGCCGATTCGAGGCTCTCGGTAGAAGGCTTGATAATTTGGGTGAAGTCTGGGTGAGGAATCGTGGGCCGCAAGACTAAACGCACATTCAAGAGTAAGTCACTCTGGTTGGCATCGTCTTCAGGGGGATAGAAGCTGACAACCACATCGGCCCATTGCCGTTGCGGCCGAATAAATGCATCTGAATCCGGCTCCCGCTTCTCCATCTGTTGGCGCACCTGATCTTCGTTGTAGCCGCGTTTACGAGTGTCTCGCTTGATTTTCCAGGTATAGCGTAGGGGTTCGGGAGGAGCCAAATACACCTTGACATCGTAAGCATCGCGGGCCGCACGAGTGGAATAGCCTAACAATCCTTCGACGATGACAAAGGATTTCGGCTTGATGTATTCTGGCGGGTCAAAATCTCCAGTGGTGTGATTGTAGATCGGTTTGAGAATCGGTTGCCCCGTCCGCAACAACGTTAAATGCTGCTGCATGATATCCAGATAATTGCAGTCGGGATGGAGAGCAGAAATGCCCATTTCCGCCCGCTGCGTGCGATTGTACCGATGGTAGTCATCTGTACAAATTATGGTGACTTCGTCCTCCCCTAAAACCTGAGCAATGCCGCGCGTTAACGTCGTTTTTCCCGCAGCACTATCGCCTACAATCCCCAATACGATCGGACGCTGACTCATAAAGACTCCCAAACCCTTCCATACAGAACTGAATCGGACTGCATGGCTGGCCGTCATGGTCGAGGCCCCAGCACTCCATCGCTAGTTTTCATTATTATCAGGAGGGCGTTCGCCTCATCAAGGTTTCGGCTTGTAAACATTCCTCTCAAGGCAATATCGCGCTTGGGCTTCACAGAGTTCTTTTGTCAAGAAATCATTGCAATCGCTTTGTAATTTCCGAGACGGAATGGCCGCGAACTGCATCAGACGCTAAAACTCTAGGTGTCGTTGCCTGGCGGACTCCCCCGTGAAACTTTGGCCCGGATGCCCCTATCCCCTCGGCGCAACGTGGGATGGCAAAGGTACGAACTTTGCTCTCTACTCTGCAAGAGCCACGGCGGTCGAACTGTGCTTATTTGATGCCGCAGGTCTCGAAACGCGCTATCTTTTGCCCGAGCAAACCAACTACGTGTGGCACGGCTATGTACCGGACGTGCAGCCCGGTCAACACTATGGATATCGCGTGCGCGGTCCGTACGATCCGGAGGCTGGCGATCGCTTTAATCCAGCCAAATTACTTATCGACCCCTACGCGCGTGCGATTGCTGGAGACGTCCAGTTCGACCCCGATCTGTTCAGTTATCCTTGGGCCGCTCCAGAAAAAGATTTGACGATTTCAGAAACGGATAATGCAGCTTCGATCCCCAAATGCATCGTCACCGATTCTTCATTTGAGTGGGAGAGCGATCGCCGCTTAGAGATTCCCTGGCACGAAACTGTCATCTACGAGACTCACGTGAAAGGATTCACGCGCCAAGATTCCGATCTTCCCGCCGCGATCCGAGGGACATACGCGGGGCTGGCTCATCCTGCCGCGATCGCGCATCTCAAATCTTTGGGTGTAACGGCGATCGAACTGCTGCCCATACATCATTTCATGCGCTTTCCCGGCCATTTGGTCGAACGCGAGTTGCAAAACTATTGGGGGTACGACACCATCAACTTCTTCGCGCCCTATTCCGGCTACAGCGCTTCTGGAGTTGACGGTCAGCAAGTGCGCGAATTCAAGCAGATGGTCAAAGCCCTGCACGCAGCAGGAATCGAAGTGATTTTAGATGTGGTGTATAACCATACGGCTGAAGGTAACCATCTAGGACCGACGCTTTCGTTCAAGGGGATTGATAACGCCACCTACTACTGGCTGGACTCCAAACAACCGCGCTATTACATAGACGTTACGGGCTGCGGCAACTCGATGAATGCCTCTCCCGCTCAAGTATTGAAACTCTTTGCCGATAGCTTACGCTACTGGGTTGAAGACATGCACGTTGACGGATTTCGATTTGACCTGGCTCCCGCCCTGGCTCGCGAACTCTTTGAAGTCGATAGTCTCGCTGCCTTTTTCGATATCATTCACCAAGATCCGGTGTTGTCTACCGTCAAGCTGATCGCTGAACCGTGGGACTTGGGAGAAGGCGGCTACCACATTGGCAACTTTCCCACGCTGTGGTCGGAATGGAACGGCAAGTTTCGCGATACGGTTCGGGACTTTTGGCGCGGTAAGTGCGATCGCCTGTCTGAGTTTGCATTGCGATTTGCTGGTAGTCCGGACATGTACGAAATCAATGGCCGCCGTCCCCATGCCAGCATTAATTTCATCACGTGTCACGACGGCTTTACGTTGGCCGATTTGGTTAGCTATAACGACAAACACAACGAAGCCAACGGCGTTGGCAATGAAGGTGGAGACTCCCACAACCGCTCGTGGAATTGCGGGGTTGAAGGAGAAACTGACGATCCCGAAATCCTCGCTCTGCGTCAGCGCCAGCAACGCAATTTCATCGCTACGCTGCTGTTAGCGCAGGGCGTCCCCATGCTGCTAGGTGGCGACGAAATGGGAAGATCGCAGCTGGGTAACAACAATGCTTATTGTCAGGATAACGAGCTGTCTTGGTTCGATTGGTTGAATCGCGATCGCCATGCTGACTTACTCGAATTCACCCGTCGAGTGATGCGCTTTCGACAACAACATCCCGTCTTTCGGCGACGCAAGTGGTTTCAAGGAGAAGACATTCAGCACGGGCAACTGGACAGTGACGGGCTTCGAGATATTCTCTGGTTTAATCCAGACGGCACCGAAGTAACCGATGCGCAATGGGAAGAGAGCGAGGGAAGAGCGATCGCAGTGTTCCTCAACGGTCGCGCTATCCCCACTCTAGACGAGAGGGGCGATCGTGTCACCGACAGCAGTTTTCTCTTACTATTCAACCCCGAGCACGAAGATGTAGAGTTCCACATTCCGACGGTGCTGGAAGAGGGGAACTGGCAAGTTGAGATCGCGACCTATCGAGATGATGAAGGTGGACCGCGCATCTATTCACCAGGGCAACCTGCTACGCTCGTATCGCGTTCTCTAACTGTGCTGCAACAGTGAGTCGATCGCAGGACTGAATCGTTCGCCAGGTGTCGGCTCCATCACTTTTGTGGATAATCCCAGTTCGGTCAAGCGCGATCGCAAAACATCTGGGCCACCTTCTGCCTTCAACAGCTTCGCTAGTAATCCAGCGTATTCAGTATCTCCGGGAGCAGCCGAAGGTAACATCACTTGCGGCCGAATCCACTGGGCTAGCTTGGCAGCGCTGTCTGCGCCTTTCAAGATCGCTCCAAGCAGAGGAATCTTCACGTCCGCCATCGGCGAGATCGCTACATCGATGTGCTCGACTTGTTGCAACTGCTCCGAATGGAAGCCGTGGGGTTCGTAATACAGTGACGTGGCAGCCTGAAGATCGCGCAGAATATAAGCGTTTTCTACCAGCATCGGACCGATCGGGGAACCGGGCATGGCTTGGATTTCGAGGCGATCGCCGAGGACGTGCTTTTCTCCATGGGCGAGCTCGGTGACAGAGGTGTAATTCAATTCACGAACGACCTTTGCCGCGTTTGGAGAGGCAATCACCGGAATAGAGCGATCGAGCGCCTTCAGCGTTTCGGGATGAGCGTGATCTTCCAAACCTTGAGATAGCAAAATCGCATCGATCGCCTCGGGAATAGCCTGGGGCTGGCGATGTTCGGCCCGAAACAACCACTCAGCCCCGCCAAACACGAGTTTGCCCCGCAACCAGGGATCGAGCAGGACGCGCTGCCCGCCTAGCTCGATCAACCAACTGTTATTGTCCAGCCACGTCAGATTCATTGCTGATGCTCCTGCATTCATCCAGCGATTGCTCGCGCTCCGGTCGAGTCTTCCTCCATTCTATGAAATTGTTAACGATTGTGAATTCATTCCTCAGGTAGGGATATCCTCTGGCGATCGCCTCGCCGTCGATATGACAAGCATTCAAAATCTGGCCAAACCTCGCGACGCTCCAATACGAAGTCGCGCTCGACTAGAGCTTCGTATTCTGGAAAGAATGCGTCGCCCTCAAACTCTCTAGGCACGAGTGTTAATTCCAAGCGGTCGGCGATCGCCAAGCTCTGAGCGTAGACTGATGCACCCCCGATGATGAAGGCGCGATCGCCTCTGACGAGAGCCACTGCCTCAGCCAGCGAAGCGGCAAAATCTACGTCGTCAGGCCGAGGGTTCTCTTCAGGTTGATGAGAAGTGGACAAGACGATTGTTTGCCGACCGGGCAAGGCCCGACACTGCAGATCGCCCTGCCAGGTTTTCCGACCGACAATGACGGCATGGCCGTAGGTGAGACGCTTGAAGCGAGCTAAATCGCCTGGCAGGTGCCAAGGCAGCTTACCCCCACGTCCGATCGCGCGGTTCGAAGCTGCCAATGCGGCGATGACAACGATCTCGGGTCGAGCAGACACGATATCCAAGCGAACTCAGTTGGCCGCGAATACCCTATCGCAACGGCGTTGGCTTACCCGCATCGTCGTAGATAAACGGTTCGGGACCGAGAGCACCTTTGTAGTCACTCAGTTTGCCTTCACCGCGCACCATCAACGCCAGACCGTCAGTGTTTCCTGGCTGATAGATAATCTCGCGTTCGATGCGGTTATAGCCCGTGCCTTCGTTATTGAATTCCACGCCATCCCCACGGACTAATTCCACCACGAGGCGGTTGCTGCCAGGCTGAAATCCGGTTAGGTAGATGGGGGCACGGCTCGGAGTAATCACGCTTTCGTTGTCATTCAGCGTGTATCGCACCTTGGGGCCGGAAGGGAAGCGACTCAGATTGATACCGTCGACGATGTAGTCGAGCAGAATCGGTTCAGCTCCGTAGGTTCCGCTGGGCGATACGACAGTTAGGAGTGCAGCCGTGTTTTCAAATCGCGGCGCATTTTGACCATCTGCTGCCTGAACGTGAAAGGTGACGTGCTCGAATGCCGACAGGCTGCGATAGCTAGCATCCCAAGGACGAGCGGCGATGACCCGGATCGTATGGGTTCCGGGGGCCAGATCGAGCATTAGGGGCTCGCTTAGATCGAAATAATCAATTGGGTCGCCATTATCGACAATGACTTTGACGTGCAATCCCAAGCCGGTTTCTTCATCCTGGCCTGCGGGGAACCGCTTCAGCTTGAGTTGTAATGGCACAGTGGTTGCGTTAAGCAACTCGTCTGGCTGCGGTGACACGATTTCAATGTCCGGCGAAAAACGATCCGTCGTCGGCTTCAAAATTTCGATATATTCCGGCTCTTCTACTACTTCTTGAGCGGAAGCGATCGCCGTACCGGTCGCCCCCAATATGATGGCTGCTATCAGCGTTAGTCCCAGCGATCGCTTCATGGCTTTGCTCCTAACTCCGGATGCTCTACCCAAAAATCAACTCATTGGCTTCAGCATAATCTCGGTAACCCAACGGCAAAGCGATCGCGATCGCAGCCTAAGTGAGATATTTTCTGGTCGAGCCCGGAATTTTCTCTTCTCAAAGTTACGAAACCAACGCTGTCGACTAGAGTGCTTC
>JBCBVC010000129.1:0-11894 GCA_039817845.1 Cyanobacteria bacterium J06642_2 | reverse complement strand
CTTCAAATCTCAAAATACTATTGGTTTCAGTACGATTTGTAACTGTTTGAACCTACAGTTTTTCACGTTTTAAGAAGATGAAGGATTGGCAATAGAACGAGTCGCTAAATTTACTTTCTTATCAAAACTCGCAAAGAATTTATTGCTAAGCTTGACGCTCTTTTCTCTCTCATTGAGCATTATAAAATCGCACCATCTCCATTCAATCAGTACGAGCAGTTCTAGAAGTTTGTTAGTAGTAGTCATAACTAGATAAATTCTTCTCAAGAGATGGATAGCCAGCTCTCTACTATCGCTATTGAAACTGTAATAGCTCGATCTGCAACCACAGTTCAAAGTCCGCTAGCCGAGGTAGATTGCAGGCTGATACCCTAGATTGGCTGCAACTCGTCCGTCCGCCGCACCTTAAGGAATGTCACCATGCGACTTTCGCAAATGCTGTTCGTCACCCTGCGTGAAGACCCGGCAGAAGCCGAAATTCCCAGTCACAAACTGCTGCTGCGGGCAGGCTACATTCGCCGCATCGGCAGCGGCATCTACGCTTACATGCCCTTGATGTGGCGAGTGCTGCAAAAAGTCTCCCAAATCGTACGCGAAGAAATGAACGCCACGGGCGCGCAGGAATGTCTACTGCCCCAACTACAGCCCGCCGAACTGTGGCAAGAATCGGGCCGCTGGGATACTTACACCAAAGCCGAAGGCATTATGTTCGCCCTCGGCGATCGCCAGCAGCGTTCGTTGGGTTTGGGACCGACCCACGAAGAAGTGATTACAGCGATCGCCCGCGACAGCATTCGTTCCTACCGCCAGCTACCGCTGCATCTCTATCAAATTCAAACCAAATTCCGCGACGAAATTCGGCCTCGCTTTGGCCTCATGCGCGGGCGCGAATTCATTATGAAAGACGGCTACTCCTTTCATACTAATGAAGACAGCCTAAAACAGACCTACATCGATATGGATCGGGCCTACAGCACGATTCTGAAACGGACTGGCCTCGAATTTCGGGCTGTAGAGGCAGATTCGGGCGCGATCGGCGGTTCTGGCTCGCAGGAATTCATGGTGCTGGCTGATGCTGGTGAAGACGAGGTCCTTTACACCGAAGATGGTAAGTACGCCGCCAACGTCGAAAAAGCAGTCTCGCTCCCTCCCAATGCCACTCCTTCTCCCTTCGATAACTATCGCAAGGTCGATACGCCCAATACAGCCACGATTGAAACGTTGAGTCAGCATCTGGATTGCTCGCCGACCCAAATCGTCAAAAACGTCCTCTACCAAGCGCTCTACGACAACGGCATCACGGTGCTGGTGTTAGTAAGTATTCGCGGCGATCGCGACGTTAACGATGTCAAACTCCAAAACGAGCTCACTAAACTCGCGCCGACGTACAAAGCTAAAACCCTGCTCGCCCTCGATGTTCCCAATCCAGAAGCTCAGCAAAAATGGACTGTGAAACCGCTGCCGCTGGGATATATCGCACCCGACCTAGAGGATGACTACATTCAGAAGAGCAAACAAATTGCGCCCAAATTCCTACGCTTGCTCGATCCTACCGCTGCCGAACTGGAGAACTTCGTCACTGGAGCTAATGAAACTGGGTTTCACGTCGTGGGTGCCAACTGGGACAAAGAATTTCCCAAACCAGATCGCGTGGTTGACCTGCGGAAAGCCCAGGCAGGCGATCGCGCTGTTCGAGATCCGACCCAAGTGCTGCAAACTGCGCGCGGGATTGAAATCGGTCACATTTTCCAACTTGGAACTAAATACTCCCAAGCCATGGGAGCCACCTACACTCGCGAAGATGGCAAGTCAGCTCCCTTGGTGATGGGCTGTTACGGCATTGGCGTATCCCGGCTTGCCCAAGCCGCAGTCGAACAGTCCTACGACGATCGCGGCATCATCTGGCCCGTAGCGATTGCGCCGTATCACTGCATCATCGTCGTTCCTAACGTGAAAGATGAGGAGCAGATGCGGGTGGCCTCTCAGCTGGCCGCCCAACTGAATCAACAAGGCATTGAAACGTTGCTCGACGACCGCGACGAACGGGCTGGAGTTAAATTTGCCGATGCCGAACTGATCGGAATTCCGTTCCGCCTCACTACCGGGCGCAGCCTCAAGCAAGAAAAAGTCGAACTCAGCCGCCGCGCCACGGGCGAGAAGGAGGACATTCCCCTCAGCGAAGTCGTCTCTACCCTGAAAAGCAGACTTCAAGCCGCGATCGCGGACTCAGCACTTTCGGTGTCTAATTGACAAAGGTTAGCAGTTATTGGGTAATTGTGCTTCTGTGACGGCCATTCTTAAAGTGAATGGAACCGCTCTGCAATCCGTGAGCTCTGGCTGAATCTCGCTCTCTATGCCCTTAGTAGAATGTCAAGCCCGATAATACATTGACGGAGCCATCTTGATAGGTCAGGCTAGCTTTGAGTGAGCGAGCCTAAAGGTGTGATAGCAGTTGAATAACTTGCGACATCTCGGCGATTCGAGTCCAGTTCGAGTCCGGCTATCTCTGGCATTACTGAGATTTCAGTGCAGTAGTGGCTTGAAAACAGCGCCGACGCTGGGTTTCCGCTTTGCTGATAATGCAGAACCCAAGAGCAAATAACTGAGAGCAAGGTATATATTGAGTCACATAAACTCTTACTTCAAGCTCAACAGCAGTATTTTTAAGCTAGCTTCCTGCAACGTTAGGGTGTGATAGGACAAATTTTTCAGACAAAGTGCTTTGTTTCAGGTGCTGAAATGGTCGATTCCAAAGACGAATTAATTTTTCCCTCTCAACCCTTTCGAGGGGAAGCTAAGCCGCAAAATATTTTGTTCAACTCTAATCTGCAGGAGTTTGGCCAGCGAGTCATCATCATTTGTGCCTTAGAGAGTAACGGTAAAATTCCAACGCTTGAAGCTTACGAGCAGATCAAGCAGCTATGGAAAGGCTTGAAAAAATCGAAAAAATCCATCTATAGCGATCCAGGGTGGACGGACTTACCAGAATTGGAAGAAGGCTGAATCAGAATATCGAACTTGGGAGTTGGATTATGACAGTGCGTTCCTACTGCTGCAATCTGCTGAAAGTTGGCATATTGGGAGCTGCTATCAGTACGGCGTGGGGTACGAGTTCACTGCAAGCACGAGAGTTGCACGTACAGGCACCTGAATCAGATCGAATCGACGAACGAACGGTGTTGGTTGCTTGTGAGGCTGGAACGGTAACGACTGACTTGCCCAATCCCTTCATCGATCTATTGCCGACTGATTGGGCTTACGAAGCTGTCCTCAAGATGTACTACTGCGGTCCATATCGCGGAGCCATTCCACCCGAACAATTGCTGCAATTTAGAGAAGCCCAGAGAGCGCCGTCGACCTAATGGGCTTCGACCTCGTGAATGGAAGCGTACTGGTGTCAGTTACTTCCTTATCTCCGGACGGGATTGAAGCTTTCATCGAACAGGCTTGAAAAAATATGTGATTGAAGCTCAATAATAGAAGCAACGATCGCTTGTTTAGCCCTTGACTGTTTCTCCTTCAGAACCTCAACCTACCGCTAGCGCATACGTCGATCGCGTTGAAGCCCTGTTCGAGCGCGGCGACTATCGCGGGACGTTAAGTTTGGTGGCAGAAGCGCTCGAAAGCTACCCCGAGTCAGCGGCTTTGCGACTGTGGCAGGCAATCGCGACTGATGCCTCCGGCGACACTGAAAGCGCGATCGCGCTGGTTCGGCCTCTGACTCAAACGGGAGATCGTGAAACTCGAACACAAGCCAGCTACCTACTGCGAATCTGGCAAGCTCCCCGTCTCGCACGGCCTCAAACCTGGATGACTGACGTCCCCACTGTGACGGCAGCGAGCGATCGCGCGACAGTGATTCGAGCCAAAGTCGCCACGGGTAAGGTTCCCAACTCTGAAACGAAATCCTCAGAATTCTCTGCTGGCCTGCCTGAAGAGCTGACCCAGGAACCTACCGAGTCTGAGTTGCCCGGATGGTGGCTAGCAATCGGTGCGATCGCTGTCATACTGTTGGGAATGGTGACGTTCAGTTACCTGACGCAAGTCTATTAGTACCGGCAGCAAACGCGGGAGGCCGTTCGGTTAGCGAGCGCAAAGGTGAGATCGTGATGGACGCTACTCAATCCCTGACTCTGCTAGAGCTGGAGGCAGGGGCGACTGAAAAGCAGATTCGCAGTCGGTTGTTCGAGCGTTATCAAGCCGTAACAACGAGATTGTCGCAGCTCGAAGATGAATCAAAACGTCCCGACCTGGAGGCGCAACTCGATCTGCTCAATCAGGCCAGAGAGATTTTGCTGGTGCAAGCTGCGACATCAGAAGATGACAGGCGCAGGCCGTCACTATCAGTCGTGGCAGACAATACAGGACCGTCCGAGCAACCTCACTTCGCCTCGATTCCCCCCAACGAATTCCCCGACCGCGTGGCCGTGCTGTTGTATCAAAAAGCCGGACAAGAAGGTATTCATACCCTACAAATTCAAGACCGAGACATCGTATTGGGCTTTGAGAGTCAATTTGGCGCGCGAAAATACGCACAGCTTCTCGGCCAAAAAGGTCTGCCTAAGCCTGCTACAGAATGGTTTCCGACACAAGATATTGTTGAATTTTGCGAGGGTGAAGGCTACGGCTTGGTTATCGTGCCCAAAGACGAAACGTTAGAGCCGCCCGAAGCAGCGTCAACCAACGTGGACGATTGGTAAAAGTTTTTCATTGCTAAGCCGATCGGTGCTTGCCAACAGAGCTGAAGCAGCAGCACGAGCAATCTACGATTGACAGTCTGTTGATTCAGTAGCTCTCGCGCTGGCATTTCCTAATACCGAGTGCATGAGGTCGGACAACTCCGCTTCAGGTGCCTCCTCATCTAAAGCCCGCAAAATAGATGCCTGATTCTCCTTTGGCTGGTTCTGACTAGCTTTCGTTTTTCCCACCATTCGTTCGACGTCTAGTTCGAGGCCAATTAGCACTCTGGTCAAACGTTGGGTGAATTCTGCCGGAGCATCCGATACCTCCCAAGGCTTAACTCGCGGGCGCTCGTGTTGATTTGTCAATGCTTCCACTTGGTTTAATATCCAATCGACATCGTCCACAGCTCGGAGCTTTCCGTGGACGTGTACGACCGAATAGTTCCAGGTCGGAACGACTTTGCCGTGCACCTTTTTCGTGGCATAGAACGATGGCGATATGTAACCTTCAGGTCCGTGAAAAATTGCGAGGCAGTCACGTGCGACCTCTAGAATCGAGCTGAGCGGGTTCGAACGAGGAATGTGTGCCTGCAGTTTGACGGGCTCCGATTCTGCAAGATGGAGGACGAACGGGATATGGTTTGCAACTAAGCCATCTTGGGTATGGATGACGAGCGTCGCCAGTGGTGCGGCTCTAATCAGGGCGTGGAGAGCTTCACTATCCGCCTCCTCAAATGGTTTCGGTAAGTACATAGTTATAGCCCGCTAACTTGGCGGATAACTAAAAAGTGCGTCGAGCCGCACGACCGAGAGAAAATCTGGTGGTGTTCGAGCTATTCGTGGCTAGATTGCAAGTGTAGACGTAAGTAAGGTCAGTGCGGGAGCTCCAACTACCAAATGTAAAGCAGCAGGAACAAGACAATCCAAATGACATCGACGAAGTGCCAATAGATCGAGGCAGCTTCGATCCCAAAATGGCGATCGCTGGAGAATGACTCAGGTTTGCGAGCCACGAATAGCACGCCCAAAATTAGCAATACGCCAACGGTGACGTGCAGGCCGTGGAATCCGGTCATTAGAAAGAACGAGCTGGCAAACCGATTGGTGGTTAAACCAAATTCCAGATTCATATATTCGTACACTTGCCCAGCCAGAAAAATAGCTCCCATCAGAGCAGTAAGACCAAACCACAGCCGGACACCTTTGATGTCGTCGCGTTTAATAGCAAGATCGGCCTGATGAATCACGAAACTACTCGATACCAGAATGACCGTATTGATGCCCGGCAGCAGCACTTCTAGCTCTTCCGTACCCTCGGGCGGCCAAGCTGGAGACAATAAGCGGTAGATGATGTAAGCCGCAAAGAGCCCGACAAAAATCATCCCTTCCGAGAGTAAGAAGATGACCAGTCCGAAAAAGCGTAGGTCTTGATGTTCGCCGTGAGCGCCACCTTCTAGCGCTTCTACATTCGCATCAGCAGCAATCTGCATGGGTCTCCCCCATTTTTCTCTAAACGTGCAATTGAGATGGACTGGACTAAGCTACTGACTCGGCCGCAGGCTGAGCCGCATCGGAACGTGCCAAACCGTAGTCATATGGACCAACAGTCAACACCGGGTCGGATTCCCAGTTTTCGTGGATGGGAGGCGAACTTGTCGTCCATTCCAGCGTCAGTCCGTCCCAGGGATTGTCGCCAGCTTCTTCACCCCCAATCCAACTCCAGATGGCATTGATGATAAAAGGGAAGGTGGATACAGCCAACAAGATGGCACCGATGGTGCAAATAAGGTTGATGAGCGAAAACTGCGGGTCATATTCGGCTACGCGTCGGGGCATCCCCAACAGACCCAGTTTGTGCATGGGCAAGAAGGTGATATTAAAACCGACATACGTAGCGACAAAGTGGAGAATGCCTAAGGGCTCGTTCAGCATCCGGCCCGTCATTTTTGGGAACCAGTGGTAGAACCCAGCGTAAATCGCGAAGACACTGCCGCCGAAAAGAACGTAGTGCAGGTGGGCGACAACGAAATACGTGTCGTGAACGTGTATATCGACGGGCACGGAAGCCAGCATCACGCCGCTCAAGCCGCCAATCACGAATACCGATAAGAAACCGACAGCAAATAGCAAAGCGCTATTGATGCGAATTTTGCCGCCCCACAGCGTAGCTAACCAGCTGAAAATCTTGATCCCCGTCGGTACCGCGATGATCATCGTGGCCACCATAAAGAACAGACGCAGCCAGTCGGGCGTACCGCTGGTGAACATGTGGTGCGCCCATACCACCAGGCCGAGAACGCTAATCGCCATACTGGAATAGGCGATCGCCTTGTAGCCGAAAATGGGTTTGCGGGCGTGAACGGGCAGGATCTCAGAAATCATGCCGAAGGCCGGCAAAATCATGATGTACACGGCGGGATGGGAATAGAACCAGAACATGTGTTGATACATGACTGGGTCGCCACCGTTAGCCGGGTTAAAGAACGACGTTCCAGCCAGCAGATCGAAAGCCAACATGATCAGTGCAGCGGCGAGCACCGGTGTCGAGATTAATACCATCAACGAAGTAGCCAGCATTGACCAACAGAACAGCGGCATGTCGTTCAACTTCATCCCTGGCAGCCGCATTCGCAGGATAGTGACGAGGAAGTTCACCGCTGCCAAAATTGACGATGTTCCTAACGTCAGAATGCTGAGAATCCACAATGCTTCTCCCGGCTTGCCATTGATCAAGCTCAGTGGCGGATATGACGTCCAGCCCGAACCCGGTGCGCCAACGAAAAAACTGCTCAACAGCATGATGCCTGCTGGCGGAATTAACCAAAAAGCGATCGCGTTCAGCCGAGGAAACGCCATGTCTCGCGCGCCGATGAGCAGTGGCACCAAGTAGTTGCCGAACCCACCCGTCAACGCCGGGACAATCCATAAAAAGATCATCACCGTGGCATGAACGGTGAATAAGGTGTTGTAGGTTTCGTAGCTAACTACGTCCACCTCGGGAGTGGCTAACTCAGCTCGAATCAGAGTCGCTAGCGCTCCGCCCACCAAATAGAAGACGAAAGTGGTAACCAGATATTGAATGCCAATCACTTTGTGGTCGGTACTGAAGCTAAAAAATTCCTGCCACGGCGTACTGCCTCCGTGCGGATCGGGCAGATTGACCGAAAAGCTGCCCGGACTGTCTAACTGTGCTTGTGCCATAGCGATCGGGTCTCAAATGCTTGCAAAAAACGGTTAACCTGCGTGGGTAGAGTGATGGTGCAGGTCAGAAATCTGGGCTTGCACGCGCGCCACCGTAGTGGCATCAATATCAACGCCGCCGGTAGCGGCGCGAGCGTGGGCTGCTCGCGACAGCCGCGTTGCCAATGCGTCAGGATCGACTCCAGCCAGTTCGACTTTGGCCGTGTCATACCACGCAGTGTAGTCATCCGGTTCGTGAACGATCAGCTGCGTTTTCATGACTCCGTGGTAAGGGCCGCACAGCTCTGCACAAATTACTGGGTACGTACCGGGGGTAGTTGGCGTGAAGCTCAACTCAGTTCTGCGTCCGGGGATCGTATCCTGCTTGATACGAAACTGGGGCAGCCAAAACGCGTGTAACACGTCGTTGGCTGACAAATCCAAACGCACCTTGCGATCGACTGGAACGTGGAGTTCGCCCGTGACTACACCGGAATCAGGATAGGTGAAAATCCAGGCATACTGCATGCCTGCCACCTCCACCACGAGCGGGTCGTCTTCACTTAATGTTTCTATCTGCGCCAACATCACGTCTGAAGAGTTTGAGCTGGCAGAGTGGGTGTGGGACGCCATCGCCACCATTGAATCGTGCCCTTGCACGTGTGCCATTACTTCTTTTTTGCCCGTCAGCTCGTACACGTCATAGCTATAGATGGCCAACCACAGAACGATGACTGCAGGAATGACTGTCCAGACCATTTCGAGCAGAACGTTACCTTCTATGTGAGGGCCGTCAGCGTTGTCGTCTTTGCGCTTGCGGTAACGGATTACGGAGTAGACAATCGCGCCTTGGACGAGTAGAAAAATCGCCGTGACGGCCACCATCATGGCGTTGAAAAGGTCGTCAATCATGGGTGCTTCGGTAGACGCCTGAGCCGGAAGCAATCCGTTGTGTTCGCCATACCAAAAGCTGATGACTAAGCCGAGCGCGGCGATCGCGCTCGTCCCCAGTATCTGCATGAGTTTTGTTGCGTTCACGATCTCGTGCCAGTGCTGCAAAGTGAATGTGAGTGCCAGCGATATCCTTGCGAGGCACAGCAGGGGTCATCTGCTGGTGTTTCTTTAGTTCTAATACTCTTCCCTAGTTCTAACGCTCTTCCCTCAAGTCAACAGCAAAGACAATGTTCAGTCTCCAAGTTATGGGAGAAGTTTCGCCGCCTTTGCGGTCTTTAGCCTTTCTTCGGGCGAGGGACGAAGACTGTCACTAAACGATTGGCACGATCAACCGACCGCAAGCCCGTGCAAAACTCGGCGGTGGTCGACAGGTTCGCAGCAGAATATCTTTACAATTCGTGCGTTTTGCTCAACATATCGAAGAAATCATTAAAGGTTGTCAGTGTGGCCAACTCCGTATCTAGATTGGCAATATCCCTCGGTGTCGCAGAAGTCGAGATGGGAAAGCAGCTGCGGAATGCCGAGTCATTCGAGGCCGCATTGCCATATCCCCGTCCCCCTCACTGCGACAACTCAGCGAGTGGAGTCCGACAAATGTTGGGGTTATGACGGAATCTTTTTACTCCAGAACGAATTCAGTCCATATCGCGGTAGAGAGCGATGCCACGGTAGCGCATGAGACTCGCTCGCGAGTTCGTGCAGTTAGTACAATTCGAACATTGGCTTACGGGATGGCGGCCGCCACGCTGTTTTTAATGGCTTTGGGTAGCGCAACTCGGGTGATGAACGCCGGGTTATCTTGCCCCGATTGGCCGCTTTGTTTTGGTCAGCTCGTCCCGCGCGAGCAGATGGACCTACGCGTCTTTTTAGAGTGGTTTCATCGCCTGATTGCCACGAGTATGGGCCTGTTTGTCATCCTGCTCGTCAGCCTCAGCGTTTGGTGGCGGCGATTGCTGCCCGGCTGGGTGCCAAATATGGCTTTGGCAGCCTTAGCGTTAGTGCTGGTGCAAGGCATGTTGGGCGGGTTAACGGTGACACAGCTGTTGCGCTTCGATATCGTGACGGCGCACTTGGGTACGGGGCTGCTGTTTTTCTCGACGCTGCTAGCACTTGGCGCATTGTTAACGCCGTTTCAAGGACGCGGTTCGGCAAGCAAGTTTGCCTGGGTGGCCGCAACTGCCACTGGGCTCGTGTATTTACAAAGTTTGATGGGTGGTGTCGTTGCTTCCCGGTGGGCGCTGCATTTGTGTTTTGGCGACTCGCAGCTTTGCAGCGTCATGAATGCCCATATTGGCGGCGTTTTTCCCGCGACAATCACCACAGTCGTGCTGGTGGTAATGGCTTGGCATGCTAAAGACCTACATCCTTGGCTGCGAAGCCTTGGTAGCGTTGCCGCTTTGCTGATAGCTTTGCAAATCTCGCTCGGTGTCGCTACCTTCAAGCTGCATTTGCAGGTGGAACCCTTGACCGTTGCCCATCAGGCGGTGGGGGCGATGCTTTTGGGCACGTTAGTCGCCACGTCAGTGTTGGCCTGGCGCGATCGCGCTGCAGGCACTTCAAACTTTGATGTTTCCACCTCCAATCTCTCAGCGGCCGACATGGCTGTCGATCGAGCGTAACGGCGCTGCGATTCCTGTTTTTCATTACGAGCATTGAATCTCATGCGAGACACTCTTTGGACTCATTCTCAGCGGCCAGCATTAGACCTCCGACAAACTCTGCAAGATTATTACCAACTCACTAAGCCCCGCATCATTCCACTTTTGCTGATTGAGACAGCAGCAGGTATGTGGCTGGCCGCGCAGGGGGGAGTCGATTTGGGCTTGATGGCAGCAACTCTTTTAGGCGGAACGCTGGCAGCCGCCTCAGCCCAAACGATTAACTGTATCTACGATCGCGATATTGACAAATTGATGGAGCGTACCAGCCATCGTCCGATTCCCTCTGGCCGCGTGCGCCCGTACCAAGCATTTGGGTTTGCTGTCGCGCTCGCAGTACTTTCCTTCAGCTTGTTGTGGTCGACATCTAATCTCTGGAGCGCTGGTTTGGCGATGGCTGGTATCGCTCTGTATGTGGGAGTGTATACCCACTGGCTGAAGCGCTCCTCCGTGCAGAATATCGTCATTGGCGGTGCCGCAGGAGCGGTGCCTGCTTTAGTGGGTTGGGCAGCAGTTACCGGTGGTTTGGCCTGGCCGGCATGGGTACTATTCGCAATCGTCTTTGTTTGGACGCCACCGCACTTTTGGAGCTTGGCTCTGTTGATTCAGGACGACTATGCTAAGGTCGGCATCCCGATGCTGCCAGTGGTGGCTGGGAACGTCGTTACCGTCCGTCAGATCTTTGCGTACTCATTAGTCCTGGTGCCGCTCACCCTGATGTTAATTCTCCCTCTCCAACAGGTAGGAGTGGTGTATGGGGCAAGCGCCCTCCTGCTCGGTGCAACTTTTATCGCTAAAGCTTGGGATTTACTGCACTCGCCGGACAATCGTGATAAAGCGCGATCGCTATTTAAATATTCAATCGCCTACATGATGTTGCTGTGTGCGGCGATTGGCGTCGACCGTCTGCCTTTTTCACAAGCGGCAACGCAATATCTGGCTCAGTCTGTCCAGCAGCTATTTATCGGCTGATGATTCTGTTGCCGTTTCGTCGGCGTTTTCTGCTAACGTCGCTGCAGTCGAATTCGCAGCACGTTCGTCATCCGTCTGGAATGAAGGTAGCTCGCGGCGTTTGAGTTGGATTAACTCTCGATTGAGTTGCTTTACCCGCTCTAAGGTTGGAGCTGTATCCATGGCCAAAAGCAAGTGCTGCCGCGCCTTCGCGCGATTGCCTAAATGAGCATAAGCTAACCCTAAATTCCGATGAGCTTGCCAATATTCGGGGGCTAAGATGACGGCTTCTTGTAAAGCTACAGCTGCTTCATTCGGTCGATTCAGCGCAATCGCCGCTACGCCCAAATTATTGTGAGCTACGGGTAGTAACGGATCTAGAGAGCGAGCCGTTTGCCCAGCTGTGAGTGCTAGAGCAGGCTGAATCGACCGAATGAAGCAGCTGTAGCTTTACAAGAAGCCGTCATCT
>JBCBVC010000128.1:0-11954 GCA_039817845.1 Cyanobacteria bacterium J06642_2 | reverse complement strand
AACAACATCACCTGTTGTTGGCGGAGCCGTTAGGACAACGGTGTAAGAATCAACCAAGCCATCTTCTGAAACGATAGTGTCACCGTCAGACTCCTGGATTAAAACACTAGGCTGATCTAAAGGAACAACTTCAAGAGCAGCAATGGTGGCATCGCTGAGACTAGCTGTGAAATTGACATCTAGATTACCATCGGTGACATTAGCCACAATGGTAGTGTTCTTATCCGGTCCTTGAATTACCTTGGCTGTATCTTTGCCATCAAGGAAAGCGTTTTTGATTTCCTCATATACATCGAGGTCGTCATAATAAGACTGCCCTTCAACCACGATGTCAAATGAACGTTGACCGACATCAGTTGATTCCCAATCTACAAGGTGAGCGTTAAGTAGATAAAATCCATTACTTACCGGAATGCTGTAGGAAAAATTGCCACCCTGACGTTGAGTCAAATAGAGTTCGTCAAACTTGGTGTTAGCAATCGCCCGACTGCTCGGCACGTCACTAGCTAGACCACCTGTAAATAAAGTGTCTGCCAGAAAGAGATTACCTGCATCGTCATAAATATTTCCGCCTCCCGCATTGATGCGAATCACTCCATCATCAGCTTGAGGTGTCACGACAGTAGTTGTAAATGGTGTTTCCGTAGATCCTCCGTCCGTATCGGTAGCTTGCAGCGTAATGTCTGCAGCACCTGTCGTTCCATAGTCGAGAATCAGGCTCCCGCCAGCGATCGCTGTAGAAACGACTCCTGGATTGGTATTGTCTAAAACCTCATAAGTCAGGTCGGCATCGGCATCCTGAGCGTCATCGAATGCTGCGAATAGATCGACGATGCCATCTGCTGCTCCTTCAGTAGCGACAACATCAGGAACTCCCATCGTCGTGGGAGAGTCGTTTACGTCGATAGCTAGGTTGAATTGTTGGGGTAACAAAGGATTACCGCTGGTATCCAGAATTTGGTCGGCCTGAATTGCGATCGCGTACGTGCCGCTATCTGAAAGCTGCCAACCACCAGCTGGGGCTTCAATCGAATAGGCGACGGTTAACGACGCACTATCTCCAGTCGGATTTGCACTGATAAAGTTGGCACTCAAGACAGTCCCGTCAGGTGCTGTGACTTGAATATCTTGGTTGTCAAGAGTGTCTGATTCAACTGCTACATTGTCGAGATAGTTGATGGAGAATAGCGCATTATCCGTGCTACCAACAGGTATCTCCAATGTCGTTGAATCGAGTGTTGCTGTTGGCGGGAGCTCGTCAGGTTCAGCCGGAACGAGTTCGATGTAATTTAGGTTGAACCCCTTTGTATTCATGTCAACGCGCAATTCCTGAGAGCCCTCACCTAATGCAATACCCGGGATCACAACGTCTTGCCAGGACTGATTTCCACCCGTGCTGCCGAAAGTAGCCGTGTAGCTCTGCCCGCCTACAGTAATATCGAGGCTTCTATCTGCTTTGTTCGTGGCAACTCGAACGACAACGTCGTAAGTGCCAGCTTCAGCAATATTGATGTCATACGTGAGAAATTCACCTGACTTAATCCATCCGACATTGAAGCCTCCCCCGACATCCTGAGTAGCCTGAATATCCACTGGTTCGTCCGGACGGTAAGCGCCTCCCAGGTTTGCAGCACTGGTATCGGAGAACTCGATGCCATTGGTCCCTGGCTTGTAATCCTCAGCCTCAATGCGAATGATGCCGCCAGTGGGGGGTGGGGTCGCTTCATTCACCGTTACGGTAAAGGTGGTATCGACGAACAGACCCTGAGTGTCGGTAGCTCGTACTGTAATGTCAGCTGCGCCCGTACCCGTAGTTACGTAATCGAGAGTCAACTCTCCCGTAACAGGATTGATGGAGGGTGCGGTGGTAAATAGGGATGCATTGGTATTGTCGAGGACCTCGTAGGTGAGGTCTGTATCGGGGTCTTGAGCGTCATCGAAGGCATCAAACAGGGCAATGACGGTATCGTTAGCCCCTTCTTCAACGGTGACATTAGCAATTCCGCTGGTCGTTGGAGCCGTGTTGACGGCTGGGTCTACGACGGTCACGGTGAAAGTTTCATCGACGAAGAGTGCTTCGGTATCGGTAACCCGGACGGTAATGTCAGCAGTGCCGGTGCCTGTCGCTGTGTAATCGAGGGTTAGGATTCCCGTGACCGGGTCAATAGAAGGAGAGGTGGTGAATAGAGAAGCATTGGTATTGTCAAAAACCTCGTAAGTGAGGTCTGTGTCGGGGTCTTGAGCGTCATCGAAGATGTCGAACAGGGTAATAGTGGTATCTTCGGCCCCCTCATCGACAGTGATATCGGCTATCCCACTACTTGTTGGAGCGGTATTGCTCCCTGCTTCCTCGTGAATCAAATAAACGGGGTCGGTAACTGGACCTAACGGAAGTTGCTCGGAGTTGACAACAGATGCAACAAGCCCAATGGGAAGTTTGTCATCGCCTGAGAAAACAAGGTTGCCGCCAGGTGCATTGAAGTCAAATAGAGAGGTAATATCTTGCGGCGTTCCGTCCAGTACTACGTCAACAGTCTGAATCTCGATCGCATTGTTGGCTGGAAATGGCGAACCGATGAAATTCTCCGATAAGTTGATGGGGTTGCCATCAGGATCGATGTAGTCAAAGGGCTGGATGAATCCTTTAGAGAGCACGACGCGGGCTGTATCGCCAGCATCACCGGACACGATCACTTGGATATTGCTTTGAGAGTAGGAACCAGAACCGCCAGCATCAACGCCGTTGACAGTTAAAGTTACCTGTTTGTCAGGGTTTGCCTGAGAGGCGATCGCGGCGCTGCCTCCTTGAGAGCCGTCTCCCAGTAATTCTCCGACAGCGGTGGTCCCGTCAGTGAAGAGAACGTGAACACTAGAATTAATCAGCTCTGCGCCCGATACGCCGCCAATATCCCAGCTATTAAGTCGAGGATCGACTCCATTAATATCGACTGGCTTCTTCGGCAATCCGACAATGGAGTTGGGATCGACGTCAACACCAAATTTGACAATCTCTCCTGGGTCGTAGCCGCCACTGACATTCGGGTCGAAGGTCAGGAGCATGCCTTCATAGCCTTCAGCTCCGCCCACACCATAAAACGGCACCAGAACATCAGCTCCGTCAGATTCAACTGCTCCTGAGCCGCCAGTACTGTTGTATTTCAGACCGCGAAATGCTGTATCACCAGCTAAGCCGAGCGGGTCGAAAACAGTATCGGGAAATAGCGCATCGGTAATGTCGAAGTAGATTGCCGCAATCCGCTTATCTCCGGTGTTTTCCACCGTGAACGATTTATCGTTGTACGTCGAAGATTGAACATTGCCACCCGGTTTGACGGTAACTTTGATTTCACCAGTCTGACCGGGAACGACGGAGTCAATCGGCTCAATACCTGCGAAGGCTTCATCGACAGAGAATGCATGTCGGTAAGAGTCAATCGCTTCAGGCCGGAAAGCCAAAACCGATGCAGGCTGCCCCACGCCGACATCTAAATCCCAATTTCCTCCAACACTTGCATGCCCCACCTTCGTGGAAGAGGCTGCAACATTAGCGCCTGTCAATGCCCTTAGCGCTCGTAAGAACTCATGGCCCTGCTGGCTAGCAGCTACATGACAGCCGTAGAGCAAAATATTGGCGTCCTCGGTCAACGCATTCGACCACCGCTTCAAGTCGTGGCAATTCTGCTCGATCGCAGCCAAATCCAACTGGCTCGATCCCAACTGCAAGCTGCCAGGGGCACCGTGAGAGACGATGTGAAGACTCGATACCTCGTGGCGGTAATGTGCGAGGGCTTTACCTATTTGAGTAATTCCATTCTCATTAGTATTGAGAAGTACGATCTTGCTGCCGGGCAACGCACTTGCGACGAGATCCTGGCGATCGCAAACGGCGGAATCAATAAAAACAATACGTATTTTCGTGTAAGACTGATTGACGTCTACGGGATTTCCAGCAACTGCTGCGGGCAGGACGGGAAGAAATCGAGAAGACATAGTTTTTTGCCTACGGTATTCACTTAGCAGTATACACTTATTTCAATGGCATGCAACTCGTTAAAATTTAACATTGTAGACATAATTATCTGCCTAGAGACAGGTTCTTATGCATATACGTCGTAATTCTATGTATCTACTGGTGGCGATAAAAAGCTTCTAGGTCGTGCGGCGTTGTGCTGGGTCAGTAGAGTTAATGAGTCACTATCACGTTTACCTTGATGTCGGTAGTTGCGATCGCGCAAGGTTATCTCAAGTTAATTTACTCTATACGAGTAAATGCGACACGAAGGTCGTGTTTACTCGCGACATGTGTACGAGGACAAGGGCATGGAGAGTAGTTAGGTCGTTAAGTTGTGCTGCTATCTGTCTGGTGGTTTGTTGGAGTCGATAAAGTCACCCATAAAGGGGCGAAGAGCGTGCCAGGCTGGCTGGAATAGTTATTAGATATGTAGGGGATATGTAGCAGTCATCAAACTGCTTATGAAGTTTTTGCTATCCAGATTCAATCGTTATCAGTGCGTGCATGTCCAAACTAAAACGTTAAGAACTAACAAGTAACTTTTGGCTCGCGAAGCAGCACCCTTTCTCTATCTGTCTAGCCGTTGACGAGCAGCATTGTCGTGCAAATCAACCTGGGCAAACGAGTATAATCACGTACTATAGATCTAAAGACCTAACTGAGTTGAGGCTCCCACAGGGTTTGGTGCGGTGCGAGTAACGAGTCATGTCGCTCGACATCATATGAATTGCGAAGTTGGCGCTCTAGAGAAAACTCATGGATAAAGGATTGCCTATCGACCGGTCATCTGCTTTGTCGCATTCACCGCTATCTCCGAGTGCTACTTCGGCAGGAGAGGGTGGTGGCTTGAGCGTTGAGGAAGTGGCTGAAACTATTCAGATACTGCGGACGCAGCGTCAGCTGGGCGATCGCTATGAAGTTGTTACAGTCATTCCCAATCAATCACCCACGCGCAGAGCCGATCTCCGTCAGAAGCATGAAGAGAGCCAAGAAGACAGCCCCCCCCGCGAGACTTTAGCTGTTGTCGTCGATCGAAGGGCAGATACGACCTACGAAGCCATCGTGTCTTTATCGCTAGGACAATTGATATCGTGGCAACCCGTCCTCGACGTTCAGTTGCAAGACGCGATTTCGCCGCCGCCGCCGCCTTCATTGCCACCCGCAGTGCTCTTGGACGATCCATCATTGGAGGGCGGGTTGCGCTTCGGTGCCGTAGGGGCCGCACTGTGGCGACAGGCATGGATCGCGATCGGTTGTACCGTGGCTGTGGCAGCTGCGGCTGTTGCCCGGTCGTGGTCGGACGTGCCGACCTACAGTGCTGCGTTTGAACTGCTGACCGAACCGGCTACCGCTGAGGCTGAAGTGATTGCAACTTCGCCGACCTCGCCGCTTCGACTTGGAGGTCTCTCGTCGGCGGCTGATGAAACCAAAGTTAAGATTCTCGAAAGCCCTCGTCTGTTAAAACCCATTGTCGAAACTTTTCAACAGCGCTATCCAGAGACTAACTATGAGGACTTTGAGCGATCGCTGCGCGTCAATAGTTTAGGGGGTGGGACTGGCATTCTAGAGGTGACATTCCGCCATCTCGAGCCTGAAGCTGTCATTCACGCCCTCGAATTGACAGCAGATGCTTACGTGCGATTCAGTGTCAACGAACGGCAGTCCGGGATCGAACGCGGTCAGCAATTTGTAGAAACCCAGCTGCCTGAATTGCGATCGCGTTCTCAAGCCCTGCAAGAGCGCCTGCAGGCACTGCGGCAGCAGTACACCACTTTGGACCCGGAGAGCAAGGGGGAGCAGCTTTCTCAGCAGCTCGGTACGTTTGAAACTCAGTTGCTAGAGACGCGCGTCGAACTTGACGAACTGAGGGCGGTTAGAAACGATTTAGCTGCTAACTTGGCCGCACAGTCCGCAGAATCAACATCTGTAGCCGTCCTTAACAACAATCCGCTTTACCAGTCTTTACTCGGGCGCTTATTGGACATAGACGAGCAAATTGCAGTTGAGTCAGCCCGGTTCAAGCTAGAAGGGCTCGGCCTCGACTCCCTGCAACGACAGCGTGCCAGTCTGGTAAGCATGTTGGAACGGGAAGGCAACCGCGTACTTGAGGAAGTTAATAGCCGCATTCGAGAGTTAGAAGCCCGCGAGACCTCGCTCAACCAGACTATTGCTTCGCTCAAAAATGAAACCATCAATCTGTCTGGCTTGGCTCGCGAGTATTCTGAAGTGCAACAAGAATTGAGTATCGTCCGCAGCACGCTGGATGATTTTTTGGCTAAACGCGAAACGTTTCGTGTCGATGCTGCTCAGCAAGAAGTACCCTGGACCATCCTGACGCCTATCACCGACCCTGAGTCCAATGCAGTCAGTCCGCTGCGCAGCCTGGTGGTGGGAACTTTTTTAGGGGCGTTACTGGGGGTTGGGGCTGCTCTTAGCAATGACAAACTGAAAGACAAGCTGCATTCAGCTCGAACCGTCAAGCAACTCACCCGGCTGTCCTTGCTCGGTATTATTCCTCGGCATCGAGCTCTAAAGCGGCATTCGCTCGAATCAATTGCTCAATTGGCAGCGGGAGAGAATGGCAAGTTAGCTGGGGAAAAACAAGCCTACGGACTTTCTCCTTTTCACGAAGCATTTCGATCGCTTTATGCCAACATTCGCGTTCTCCAAGGAGCTCGCCCCGTAAGGTCTATCGTGATCAGCTCGGCACTTGCGGGTGAAGGCAAGACCACAGTTGCTATGCATCTGGCTCAGGCTGCTGCCGCGTTCGGACACCGAGTGTTGGTGGTGGATGCCGATTTACGTCGTAGTCTGGCCCTGTCGCGATCGCCTGCGGCCAAGGGATTGACCGATTTGCTAGATACCGATACTGATGTGCGCGATCTCATTCGGCCTTCCAGACTGGATCGGAGATTGTTTGTCCTAACGGCTGGCGAGCAATTTGTCGATCCTTTGCAACTGTTTGCTGCGCCTGAATTTCAGAGCACCTTGAAACGACTGCATGCTTCTTTCGACTTCGTCGTCTACGACGCTCCACCTTTACTGGGGTTAGCTGACGCTCAAATGCTGGCATCGGAAACTGACGGGTTGCTTTTTGTTGCAGAACTCGGTCGTCTCAAACAAGAGCAGTTCAGAGACGCACTCGAAGAACTGGAACTGTTCCGTACTAGAGTTTTGGGCATTGTAGCCAACTGCAGTCGCAAACCGAAGGCTTCAGCCTACTATATGAATGCCAATTTCAATCAAAAGAGACTGTTGGCAGCTGGTGGCAATCGCTTTCAGAATGGCCGGGCGCTACGTTCGCCCTCAGCACCTTAAATCAGAGCAATTGTTCTGAAATAGACGTATTTTCTCGGCTGGAGATATCCGAGCCTATAATTGGGATGCAAAATTGATTTGAATCCAGGCAAGCGTGACTCAAGCACCCATCGCATCTTCACTCTCTGCGCCATCATCTTCAACTATTCCAGGTGGCGGCCAGCGTCCGGATTCGCGCGGACGCTTCGGCGAATTTGGGGGCAAGTATGTGCCCGAAACTTTAATGAGCGCGCTAGCAGAGTTGGAATCCGCTTTTTACCACTATCAAACGGATGCGACTTTTCAAGCCGAACTCCAAACCCACTTACGCGATTTTGTCGGTCGGCCTAGCCCGCTGTACTTTGCCGAACGTTTGACGCAGCACTATCGCGGGGCTCGTATTTATCTCAAGCGCGAAGACCTCAATCACACTGGGGCTCATAAAATCAACAACGCGATCGCCCAGGCTTTACTAGCTCAGCGCATGGGCAAACAACGCATCATTGCTGAAACGGGTGCTGGGCAACACGGCGTAGCGACGGCCACTGCTTGTGCTCGCTTCGGCCTCGATTGCGTCATTTACATGGGCGTTTTAGATATCGAACGCCAAGCTCCCAATGTGTCTCGCATGCAATTACTTGGAGCAGAAGTACGTCCGGTTGAAGCCGGTACGGGAACGCTGAAGGATGCTACGTCTCAAGCTATTCGTGATTGGGTCACTAACGTCGAGACCACTCATTACATCATTGGCTCAGTTGCTGGACCTCATCCGTATCCGATGATGGTGCGCGAATTTCATGATGTTATCGGACGCGAGACGCGACAGCAGTGTTTGGGTTCCTGGAGTAAGTTACCGGACGTATTATTAGCCTGTGTCGGCGGTGGCTCTAATGCAATCGGCCTGTTCAATGCCTTTATTGAAGAGCCTGGGGTGCGACTCATTGGGGTAGAAGCCGCTGGCAGTGGCGCAGACTCCGATCGGCACGCCGCTACGCTAACGCGCGGACAGGTGGGTGTCTTGCACGGTGCAATGAGCTACCTGCTCCAAGATGACGACGGCCAAGTGCGTGAAGCCCATTCCATCAGTGCTGGACTCGATTACCCAGGCGTGGGGCCCGAGCATAGCTATCTCAAAGACATCCAACGCGCTGAGTACTATAGTGCGACAGATGCCGAAGCCGTTGCAGCTTTACTTCTACTCACGCGGCTGGAAGGAATTATCCCAGCATTAGAAACGGCCCACGCGCTGGCATATTTAGAAACTCTCGCTCCCGAGCTCGCACCCGAGCAAACTATTGTATTGAACTGCTCGGGACGCGGTGACAAAGATCTAAACTCGATCCAACGATATTTGGACGAGTATGGCTATCCCGACCTCGCTTTGTGATGTCGTTCGCTGTCTAGAGGTCTCTGAAAATAAAAGGCTGTAGAAATAGAGAGCTGCTCAGTTAGACTCCCGCAGTTGACGCGATCTCTCAGTAGCTGCGCGCACAGCGTCTATTAAAGCTGCACGAACTCCACCTCGTTCCAGCGCAGCAATTCCCGCAATTGTCGTGCCTCCAGGACTGGTGACGCGATCTTTAAGGATGGCCGGATGGAGTGATTCAGTTTGTAAAAGTTTTGCCGTTCCCAATGCCGTTTGGAAGGCTAGTTCTGTCGCGATCGCCCGCGGTAAGCCCGCACTCACCCCACCGTCAATTAATGCTTCCAAAATGACAGCCAGAAAGCCCGGTCCCGATCCCGAGACTGCCGTAACTGCATCCATCAAAGTTTCCGGTACGGTCAACACTCGGCCGACACCCGCGAATAGCGATTCAATATCAGCAGCCAGATCGACACTGACGTGAGTCCCCAGGCTGAGTACGGACATCCCAGCTCCCACTAATGCAGGCGTGTTCGGCATGACGCGCACGACTGCACACTTGGGGAAAGCAGCCTCCAACTGTAGCAAACTGACTCCGGCCAAGATTGAAACTACACAGCTGGAACGCAAATGTGGACGTAGCTCTTCGACAACTGTGGCAAACACCTGCGGCTTCACGGCCAGAAGAACGATGTCGGCTCCAGCGGCCATCGCATTGTCTGACAAGTATTGAACACCTAGCTCCGCAGCCAAAGATTCACCTAGCTGCCGATTGGGATCGCTAACGCCTATGCTTGCAACTGTACGGCCTCCGGCACGTACAATTCCACGCAGGAGCGCTCCCCCCATTGCGCCACCGCCAATGACTGCCAGCGCTAACGGGGCTGCTGTCGGATTTTGCATTGCAGCTCAACACGAAAGAGGACTCCATACCCAGCAACTCTAAGGCACGAAAATATTCAAGCAGTCTGCCCGAGTAGCTCGTCACTTGATGTTGCTTCGTGCCAGTTACAAGTTCGCGGAGATCAGCGATCGCCTACAGCCTGTAGATCGTCAAAACTATTACCATCCCAGATCGATGTGGGAGGAGCGATGGTTTGAGGCGTACTGGCCACCGCTTCGTCAGCCAACTCTTCAACCAGAGAGCCGGGGATCGATACCGTGACGCAATTCGGCGTGAACAAAAAGATATTGTCGCCGACGCGCTCTTGATGGCCGTCAATCGCGTAAGTCCCTCCAGCCACAAAGTCCACCGAACGCTGCGCTTCCGCAGGTTCCATCAGTGTCAGGTTAAGAATGACCGACTTACGATCGCGTAAAAACTGGACTACATTAGCCATTTCTTCAAACGACTGGGGCTTGAGGATCACCATCTCACCTAAAGATTGCTGCACGCCTGGCAAGCCAATTACATTACTGCCCAAATTTTGCGTTCCAACTCGACTGCGGCCGCGGCCAGCGCGATCGTCAGCTTGCCATTCACTACCCGTGTCTGCAGCCGTTGCCCAGCGCCGTCGACCGCTGTAGTTCTCGGTCGTTTCAGCGACGTCGCGACTGGCCGACTCTTTGTAGCCATCTCCATACCCAGAATTGGCATAGTCGGAATAGGCCTCTTCCAGAGGCTCGCCGGAATCGCCAAATCCCATAAAGTCCTTTACCTTACCCAAAAAAGCGGTCATCGCCTTACCCTCCCCATGATTGATCCAAACAGTACGAACACACCACTCATCACCAAAGAATCGCTAAGTCGAACTATAACGGACGTTCATTTGCGAGCTTTACAGCACGATAGTCCTGAGCGACAAGGTCGAGTTCCGCAATCTGCGTTTTCGCTTCGGGCTAGCGGCCGACCGTTGGATGACGACTCATTTTCTGAAGTCGGGTCCGAGCATCACTATACTGGCACCTATAGCGTCGCGCAAGATCTAGAGCCGCTAAATGTAGTGCCTGATCTCAGGGTCAACCGCAAAAACCGAACCTCAGCCGCGATCGAAAGTACGTATGCGAATGCCGGAGCGGCTCGCGATATATCACTCCTGGCTGCCATCAGGGCTGCACGATCACCCAGGCTTTGTAAGGTATTGTCTAGTTTTGTGGCTTAAGAATTCAAGTAGTTACGAAATCGTGTTTTTGATTGTTTTTATTTTTTCAATGCCTGATGGGGGCGGGATCGCAGTCAACTAAAAATGACTCGTCCGAGTCGAACGATGGTTGCACCAGCCCAGATTGCTTGTTGAAAGTCGCCGGACATCCCCATTGATAAAACAGGTAATTCCACTGGATAGGTTTTGTCGGCCTGTAGACGATCGCGCCACAGCCGTAGCTGTGCGAATAGCTGCTGCGCGCGCTCAGCATCACAACCTAGCGGCAGGATAGTCATCAACCCGCGAATGTGAAGGTGAGATAGATCGAGTAATTGAGGTATGTTCAGCAGTAGTTCGTCGGGAGTCCAGCCGTATTTATTAGGGTCAGAGGCAAGTTTGACTTGTAGGCACACCGAAAAAGTGTGTTTACGGCCAGTTTGGGCAGCAGCACTTGTAGCAGAGTCAGACTGTTGGGCTAGGAGGCGATTGAGGCGGCAGGCTAGGTCGAGGCGATCGAGGCTGTCAATCCAATGGAATAGCTGTAGAGCTTTTTTGGCTTTCTTCGTTTGTAGGTGACCGATCAGATGCCAGGTGATGTCGTGCAGGTCGCTTAGTGCGACTTGTTTAGCTGCTGCTTCTTGGATGCGACTTTCACCAAAATGCCTTAAGCCAGCTGCATAGGCCGCCCGGACAGCTGCCGCCGGTATGCCTTTGCTAACCGCCATTATTTCAACGGAGGGGGGGATTTGAGCCTGAAGGCGGCCAATGTTAGCGGCAATGCGCTCTAAGTTAACAGCCTTGTCGTTATCGATGGCTTCGTTGTAACGGGCATCGCGTTTGTCCATAGAGCAATTGTAGTCATCATGGTGGTGCAATCCAGCAATGGACGATCGCTGCATGTGCCTCCTAAGCCCTAATGTATTCAAGGAGATTTGCAGAATACAGCTCGCTACAACTACTGATAGGCTGATGAAGACAAATATTCAGTCCTCGTTGGGAGTACTCCGTGACCTCGGTAAAAAGCAATTTGCTCCTAGGGGGATCGTGCGTCGCCGCGATCGCGGCAGTGGGCTGCGTGTTCGAGTTGGCTTACGGTCAGCCTCAGCTCGGAACTACTCTTACATTGGCAATCTTAGCAATCAGCATTCCGGCCACCGTGGGGTTCTTTGTCGCAGCAGTTAGAGAAGCGAAAGCTTCA
>JBCBVC010000127.1:0-11972 GCA_039817845.1 Cyanobacteria bacterium J06642_2 | reverse complement strand
GTAGGTGGCTCGGGCATTGGGTTTCCTATCAGGAGTACACCCGTTGATACTCTCAAAACGAGTATGCGTTTGCCCTGTCACTTTATTTCCTTGCCTAGGATATGACACGAGCCTAATGGTAGTTTATGACTCTCCCAGTGAAGTTCGTCTGGCAGGGAAAAAATCAGTCTTTGCTGACATCTTTCGCCTTCCGGGAAAAAACTCAGTCGATCGACGGAGAAATATGTAACACATTCTATATTCATTTCCAATCGAGAATGGTGGGAAAATTATCGAGTTAGTCACCTAGTGACCAATCGCGATAGCAAGTTGAACTGTGATTGGCAAAGACTATAAGGACAATTCGCCCTGCCTATTTTCTACATCAAAGGCTCGGGATATTAAAGCTACGAGAATGAGCTTAATTACGATACCAAATTGGAGTTACGAAACTGGATTTTTCAATAGTTGCTTGATCGTGCGAATCATTTCGTTAGGCTTGAATGGCTTGGTGATGTAAGCATCTGCACCCTGTTTATTGCCCCAATACACGTCAAACTCTTCATCTTTGCTCGTACACATAATCACTGGAATTGATTCCGTCTGTGGCGTGCTTTTAATCCAGCGGCATAATTCATAGCCATTCATCTCGGGCATAATAATGTCCGTAATCACCAAATCAGGGCGGCTAGCCTCAATTTTGGTACGAGCATCAACCCCATTGGTTGCCACATTCACAGTTAAACCCGTTGACTGAAGATGCTCCAACAGCATCTCCCGTACCACGGGACTGTCATCTACAACCAAAACAGTACTCACGGCGGCAATCCACTCTACTTAGACAACTATGGGCAAGGCCTGCACAGTCATCCAGATTGTCTAACAGCCAACAGTTAACGATCGCTAACGACCCCAACCTCTAGCGGCCAACCCGGAATGTAACTCTATGATGCCCCAGTTTACCCCTGTCGCTGTCACGCGCTGCTAAGAAAGATAGCTCGCAGCTACCGCTCTAAACAACGAGTGTATTTACGTATGCGCCCGAACTTTGAGGCCGCAAAGCCCCACCAGGATTTAACTCCCACCAGGATTTAACCCCCACCAAGATTTAACCTAGGTAGCTGGCAAGAAAGTTCTTGACGACTGGGGCAGATGGATTCGAACCACCGAATGGCGGGACCAAAACCCGCTGCCTTACCACTTGGCGATGCCCCAACATTTCGATACGCCCTATCCAACTAACAGGGCTTAACCAATCTAGCGACGATGTTTAAACCCTGTCAAGATTGCGCTCAGCGATCGCGCGATATCGAATCCACGGTCAAACTCAGTCACTGAAGCGTTCTTCTGCCCAGGGATCGCCCCGGCGATGATAGCCATTGCGCTCCCAAAACCCCGAACTATCGGTTGGAAGGAACTCAAACCCGCAAATCCATTTCGCACTTTTCCAGGCATACAGATGAGGCACGAGAGTACGGGCCGGGCCGCCGTGGGCGCGCGGCAAAGGAGCATCATTGAGTGAGTGAACCAGATAATTCTCAGATCGCAAAAAGTCTTCGACAGGCACATTCGTGGTGTAGCCACCGTAGCAATGCTGCATGACAAACCGAGCCGTCGGTAACCGAACCACGCGATCGCAAATATCGCTCAATCGAACGCCAGTCCACCGCACGTCCAACTTCGACCACCGGGTGACGCAATGAAAGTCAGCGGTGAAATTGACCTGGGGCATGGCCATCAGGTCGGTCCAGGAAAGAATGTATTCTTCGCCTTCAATCTCTCCCCACAACCGCAATTGCCACGTATCGATTGAGACGGCTGGAACGTCACCATAAGTAAGCACGGGAAACCCGTTGGCAAGATGTTGGCCGGGAGGAATGCGACCTTCAGATCGTTCGGCTGAAGTGGGCTTGCGAAAATACTTGCCATCCATGGGGTTCACCTATCGCGCGAAACTCGACCGCTCGTGCGGATTAAGCAGTGCTGGCTACAAAGCGAAAGTCGGCAACTCAACTGACTTACCCATACAGTATCCGCTGGCGCTGTATAGTGACGCGAGATGGATTGATATCGTGTCTTGGGGTAGCAATCGCCATGGTCTGTGCTGGGTCTCTCGGGCCGCTGATCGAACTATTGGGTGCAGAAGCCCACGGTCCCTTCGCCTCATCGAGCTTTCGCGGCATTAGTACAGACACGCGGACTATCCGTCCGGGAGAACTTTTCGTGGCGATCGCGGGCGAGAATTTTGACGGTCACGACTACATCCAGGCAGCATTCGAGCGCGGTGCCGTGGGCGCGATCGCTGAGCGCGAGGTCAACGCCCCTTACCTGAAGGTGCCCGATACGGTTGCGGCCTATCAAACCTTGGCGCGCTGGTGGCGATCGCGCTTCAATATTCCTGTCATTGGCATTACTGGCTCGGTAGGTAAAACCAGTACGAAGGAGATGGTTGCAGCGGCCCTAAGCCAGTATGGGGAAGTGCTCAAGACACCTGCCAATGACAATAACGACATCGGGATTCCCCGCACGCTACTCCAACTTGACGACAGTCATCACTTTGTCGTGTTGGAGATGGCCATGCGCGGCCCCGGCGAAATTGACCGACTGGCGCGCACCGCCCAGCCCACGCGCGCCATCATCACAAATGTCGGCACGGCCCACATCGGCCGCTTAGGGTCGCGGGAAGCGATCGCCGCTGCTAAGTGCGAACTCTTGAAGCACGTCAATGCGGAGACAGGAGTCGCCCTTCTCAATGGCGAAGATGATTTGTTACTGCAAACTGCCGCTCAAGTACGTCTAGCAGGCAAAACAGTCACCTACGGTCTCGCTCGCGGTGATTTCCGAGCCAATTGGCAACCTCATCCCCCCACGCTATTTTTGGAACAGTTGGCCCTACCCGTGCCTTTGCCGGGACGCCACCATGCTTTGAACTACTTAGCCACACTCGCCCTGCTGCACTCTCTCGACTTACCGCTCGACTCCCTGCAGCAGGGGGTCGAACTCCCTCCAGACTCTACCGGACGCAATCAACTGCGATCGCTGCCGGACGACATTCAAGTGTGGGACGAGACCTATAATGCAGCTCCAGAAGCAATGAAGGCAGCCCTGCAGCTCCTGGCACAAACTCCCGGCCAGCGACGTTGGGCCATTTTAGGACCGATGCGCGAATTGGGCGATGCGGCCCCCCAACTCAACGCCGAGATCGGTCGCATGGCCGCCCAGTTGTCCCTCGATGGCATATGCTTACTCGACCCTGAAGGAGAGATGTCCGAACTTGCCGCCGAATTCGATCGCGATCGCATCTCTCCCTTCGATAACCGCGATACCCTAACCCAATGGCTAGTCGATACCGTACGTCCCGGCGATCGCCTTCTGTTCAAAGCGGCCCGCGCCATTCAACTAGAAACCGTCATGCAGGATTGGCTAGCCCGTCGCTATCCCGATCTGAAAGAGCAAGCATAACGCGACGAACCGTCCTCGCGACATGCAGGCCATATGCGGCAGGAAAACGGCGAGAACACGAACAACTAGATATAGCAGCCGTCAAGCTGCTTAGGACGTTTTAGCTACCCAGAACCCAGGCGCAGTTAGGGCCTCTGTGTCCTAACTAAAACGTCAAGAGCAATAGTATTTCTTAATACATTCAAGCCATCAGATTAAGAGTTGCAACCAGCCAAACCACCTCTGCAGCAGCTTGACCTATTCTCAGACTCAATCACTCACAGAATCTCAACCGATCCTCAGACAAGGAGAGTCGTCATGATCGCGATCGCTGCTGTTCCGGCAACGCCCAGTTGGTCTATCTCCGTGGGCTTGACCATGATTGCGTGTAATATCGTTGCGTTTGGGTTGTGGAAATTAGTCGTACCGCTCATCGATGCTTGGTTAGATTCCATTGGATATGAAAATCGCGTCAGCTTTGCGGTTCCGGTCGATGCTCCAGGCGGAAATATCGCAATCCCTATGTTGGGCTCGTTACCAGAAATTTTAGCTGCAACCAGCTTCGGTCATCTCATTGGTGCAGGCGTCATTTTGGGGTTGACGAACATAGGCGCTCTGTAAGTCATTGCGTTCCGTTGCCTGTAACGCTTGACGTTTTAGTTTGGATTAATTTGGACATAGAGGCACTGGCTGCGATTGAGTTCTGGATAGAAACGTCCTAAGTAGCTTGACGGCCACTGTAACAGTTGAGATGCCCGAACTGCTTCACGTGGAGGTGGCTCTTTTTTGTGCTTCTATGTTCTTTTCAATGGAGTCAGGAATGTCGCGATCGCTTCGGCAATAACCTGATTGCCATCGCTGGCCAATGGTTTGTCGCTCTCAGGCGGAGCAAACGGATGTTCTAGCCAATCCCACGCCTGCTCGAAAACCTGCGATCGGCTCAAAATCTGATGGTGCGAGTGTTGACGAATGCCATCGAGCAAGATGGGTGCTTCGGCAAATCCCATTCGCGTCAAACATCGCAGCGGTACGCCCGCTTTCATCGCTTCCGAAATTGTGCCGTATCCCGGTTTGATCAACACTTGCGTGCAAGCAGGCATGATGTCTACCGGTCGCCACTGCTGGCCGTCAAGCCGCATCAAGTTTGGCAAATCGGGCACGTCGCAATCGAGCGAGACAAATTGCCAGTCGGGATATGCAGCCAGGTTCTCGTAGGGAATGGCATCCACGCCCAAGCCGCCAAACGTAAGCAATACAGTGGGGCGATCGCCAGCCAGCCCGAGCTTCTGACGCAGTTGCTCTGCCGTTAGCGCTGCATCTCCTCCTGTTAAACCCACGTCTTCTCGGTGAGGAAACGCGGTCATCGCTTCGTAGAAGGGGAGGCGGAAGAGGCGATCGCACTGACCGTATAACTCGGCCATCCAGTCAGCATCAGCTTTAAACTCTGCGCCAAAGGCACGGTAGATAAAATCCCAACCGAAATTACCTGCCATCCAGCACGGCACGTCCGCAGCTTTTGCGATGGCGCAGGCAAGCGGAGGGATGTCGGCCAATACGAGGCGCACGCGATTGAGCCGAATAAAGTCGGCCTCCGCGCGCACGATCGCGTCGGCTTGCGATCGCAAATCAGCCAGTTTGCTAGCTGTCGCGGGCAAGTCCATCGTTAAGCTGTCCGATTGCACCACGCCCACATCCAGCGCGCGGGGGCGATGGAGAAAGTGACAATGCACGTACTTCTCAATCAGCCAGCGCGGGGCCGTCGTGACGAAAATTGGCAATACGTCAGGCGCGATGGCCAGCAGGCGATCGATTAACGCCGCCGTGCGCGTCGCGTGGCCGAAACCGTGAGCAGTGATGGCAACGTAAATGGGAATCGGCATGAACGGGAACTTACCAGCTTCGAAATACCCACACAGAGTACTATGGGTGGCGCTGCGGTGCCGTCCGCTCTTTTGCCAATCATGTCCGTCACCTCTGCTTTCGAACTCGTCTACGATCGCCTCGACCAAGTTCGCCGTCTGGGCCTCGAACGACACTTACGCCATCACGATGCCGTCCGCGGCACTCGCGTCAAACTGGGCGATCGCTGGCTGGTGAATTTTTCCAGCAATGACTATCTGGGCTTGGCCCAACATCCCAATCTCACGGCAGCGGCGATCGCGGCAGTCTCGCAGCACGGTACGGGTAGTGGAGCATCGCGCTTGGTGACAGGGAGCTCGCACCTACATCAGCAGCTCGAAACGGCAATCGCGGCGTGGAAAGGTACGGATACCGCGATCGCGTTTAATTCCGGCTATCAGGCTAATCAAGGGGTACTGGTAGGTTTGAGCAAGGGCGGCGACTGCCTATTTTACGACTCCCTCGTCCATGCCAGCTTGCGGGACGGCATCACTCTCAGTCGCGCCTCCGCCCACGCATTTCCGCACAACGACGCGATCGCATTGGAGAAACTGTTAACCACCCAAACCTGTTCTGGTCTCCGCCTCATCGTGACTGAAAGCGTGTTTTCAATGGATGGCGATCTCGCTCCACTCGAGACTCTGCTCGCTCTAGCCGAACGTCACGACTGCTTACTTGTGGTTGATGAAGCCCACGGAGTAGGCGTTTTTGGCCCGCATGGAGCTGGCGTTTGCGCCCATTTGGGTTTGAAATCGCCGCGACTCATTCAAGTTGGCACCTGCGGCAAAGCTCTGGGTAGTTTTGGAGCATACGTCGCCTGCTGCGATCCCATTGCTCAACTGCTGCGTAACCGCGCTCGCAGTTTTATCTACACCACTGCTCTACCTCCAGCTGCGATCGCGGCCACTCACGCTGCCATCGAACTCTTGCAAGCCGATCCAAAACCACAGCAGCAGCTTTGGCACAATCGAGCCTATCTGCAATCACTGCTCGGTCTCGATCTAAGCAGTCAGATTTGTCCGCTGATTGTCGGGAATGCCCGTGACGCCATTGAGATGAGCGCTCGCCTCCTACAGGAAGGGTTTTGGGTACAGGCAATTCGTCCGCCCACGGTTCTTCAAGGCACGGCCCGCCTGCGCTTGTCGCTATCTGCAGCTCACACTGAAACTGAAATTGAAGCATTGGCTGAGACGATCGCTTCACAACCAACCCTCATTTCGCACTCTCAAAAGGCAAACTGCTGAAAAACACAGTTGTTCTTTTACAGAGGGAACTTCAGCTCTTGCAAGTACTTCTACGGACATATCTTGCTAAGTGTGGCTTTTGCGAAAGCGGTCGACGTTCATTACGCTTAACAAGAAGGTAAAACTTTCAGGCGCGACGCGACCGAGGTGCAGGAGTGAACGTAGAACGCAGCTTCCCGCAACGGGCGGCATTGATTCTCTCTGGATGGGCGATCGTCGCTGTGGGCAGCATGGTGATACGTTATGCCTCTGCAACTGCCCAGGTAGCCCAACCCGTTCGCCCCGCTGATGCCGCTACTGGCGAGCCTTTGTCCAAGCAAGATTTGCTTAACCAACGTAACGAAGTTCCACCAGAATGGCTGGAAGCATCGTCAGAAGATAAGCCAACTAGTGATTCGTCATTGCTACCCGTAGCTACTGATGATGTCGGCCGTACCTTGCCTCCCCCACCCACACCACCTCAAGCACCGCCTCAAGACTCTTTTCAACTGCAGCTCGGCCAGGAAGTTCTCGTTGACGGTATTGGCACCCAGCGTCCGGTTAGCGCCGAACTCGGGCGACTGTTGCCTCCAACTCCTGTCGTCTTACAAGAACGCTCTACCGGGCGGCGTATCATTCTCGACAACAATACGACGGTAGTGCTCAACCCCAACGCTGGCGTCCCTGTAGCTTCCGCCCTAAACACCACAGCTCCCAACCAAAGCGTCTCGTTACCCACCGATAAGGTTGAAGAAGCCCGGAGCGAGGATTTACTCTATCCTCTCCCTTTCCGCGTTCCCCTCACGTCTGGGTTTGGCATGCGCAACCATCCCATCAGCGGCGATTTTGCCTTCCATCAGGGCATAGATTTCGGCGCTGCTTACGGCACGCCGATCCTGGCTGCTTATTCCGGTCAGGTCGTGGTGGCCGGTCCCTCTGGCGGTTTGGGCAACGCCGTAATGTTGGCTCACAGCGAAGGACTCCGGACACGTTACGGCCACATGTCTCGCGTCATCGTGCAACCGGGAGAGTGGATTTACCAAGGGGATGTGCTGGGGTACGTGGGCTCGACCGGCAATTCGACCGGGCCACACCTACACTTTGAAATTTGGACGCGCGACGCAAATACCCCCTGGACGGCGATCGATCCTAGCGGTCAGATTCAGCTGGCGATTGCTCGGCTGTAGCAACCGAATCGACATCTAACGGCGCGCCCGTATTGTTATTGAGATCGGATTGACCGCTATTGGCGATCGCATTTCCTTGCAGATTCGGACGGGCGCTGTTGGTAACGACGATGCCGTCGCGGGTGCTGTTGGCGATCGCATTGTCTTGTAAGTTAGGTCTGGCCTGACCGGAAATCACGAGGCCGTACTGGTTGTCGCGGATGTCGTTAGCGCTGAGCAAAGGGCTGGCCATATCGCCAATGGCGACGCCATAGCCGCTGGAACGGACGATATTGCTAGCAAACGTGCCGCCACTGTTGCGCGTGTAGGAGGCTCCGTTGCCGCCATTATTGACAAAAACATTGTCGCGAATGTCTGGAGCAGCATCGCCAGCAACGAAAACTCCCTCGCGATGATTGTCGGCAAAGGTGTTGCGGTGAATTTCCACCGTGCCGACTTCAATCCACACTCCCGTGCCGCGCAGATTGGGATTACTGACGGTCAAGCCCGCGACTCGAGCGTTATCTTTGGCCACAATGGCAATGTTCTGCCGCATCCAGGACGGACTGACGTATTTGCCGCCACCGCGGACGATGACACTATCGCCTCGCCCTTCAGCGTTACCTGCCAACGTCACGCCACCGCCAACTTCCAAAGGAAAAATCTCGCCAGACTCCTCGGTATACGTTCCCGGAGCGATACGCACGGTATCCCCATACTGAGCGGCGGCTAGCGCTCGCGAAATTGTGGCGAGGGGAGCCGTTAGAGAACCGTCATTGCTATCTCTCCCCGCAGCTCCATCGACATGCCACAGTTTGGGGCGAGTGGGCGTAGGTGCAGTGCGATCGCTCGTGGTGCGATTGGCCTGTGGTTGCAGAGAGGTTTGGGGCTGCGGTTTCGCACCCGTGACTGTTCCCAACACCTGAATATTGGCGACCCGCCCGAGGCCGTGGGTGGCGCGCACCGTTTGTCCCTGTTGAAGAGCGGTCAATGCTTTTCGATACACTCGTTCGCTTGCGCTCAACTCACCTGCGTCACAGGCCAGGAAAAATTCTGCCTGGCGGTCGATGCGCGGCATGTCTGCTCTTTCGAGCGATCGCCGCACGCCTTCAATCTCCTGAAAATCTGGACGTGGGGGCATCGACGGCCACCAATCTCCATCTAACTGAATGGCTTCGGCCTCAGCAGGAGGCTGGCCGTTTTGAGTCACCAGGGTGCGACTGGCAAAGGTAACAACACGATCGGCAGGCTGAGTATCGCGCGTGGTGCGATCGATGACGTAGCGTACCTGCCACCGCTGAGTTCGTCGCGCGATCGCGGCCTCACAGGGAACGTCTCGCCCGGCAACGCGATCGGTATTGAGATCGTCAGATTGCCAGCGTTCGAATAACCCACAACTGGTGAGAGTCGCCACACTCAATGCGGCTACCACTCGACCGGCAGATTGCATCAACGCCCATCGCTTCATGCTCGATATCCGTCACGAGACTCTAGCTTCAGTCTGACGGCTTTCCGGCTCGTATTCCAGGTGAAGAGCTGCATGTCGCATTACTCGGAGCCGCAAGCACGCGCTCGTCTTCAACTTCAGCCATGGCCCGCCCGGCTAACCAACCCGTCGTCCACGCATTCTGAAAGTTGAAGCCTCCGGTGACGCCATCAATATCCAAAATCTCGCCTGCGAAGTAGAGACCCGGACAAATGCGACTTGCCAGCGTTTTCATTTGCACCTCGCTGAGGTCCACGCCGCCACAGGTGACAAATTCTTCTTTAAATGCGCCTTTCCCCGCAATCTCCCATTGCGAGCAGGTTAGCGTTGTTACCAGGCGATGAATCTGTTTCTTCGATACTTCGTTCCAACGGCTGGCGGGGTCGAAACCTGCTTTGACCACCAAATATTTCCACAGTCGTCGCGGCAGATTGGCAACAGCCCGACGATCGTGACTCAGCCACCCCGAACCCACAGACTTCTTGGGATGTGCTGCCACCATACCCAACACCTCCTGTCGCACTTGCTCCCCGTTCCAGTGAGGCAACCAATTCACCCGTAAATCTGCCTGATACCGACAGTCGTGCAGAATTCGCGCTCCCCAAGCCGAGAGCTTGAGTACGGCCGGTCCACTTACGCCCCAGTGCGTAACCAACAGCGGCCCTGTTTGCTTTAACTGGGTTCTATCAGCCTGTAAGGTCACTTCAACTGCTGCCGCACTCGTACCTGCCAACGCAGTCAGGGCGCGATCGCGGATGGTAAATGTAAACAGCGACGGCACGGGTGACTGCATGACGTGACCGAGCGATCGAGCGATCGCATATCCAGTCCGATTACTACCCGTAGCTAGCAGCAGGCGATCGCAGGTTTCAGTTTCGCCAGACTTAAGTTGGAGATGAAAGCGAGCGTCTGCCCGCGTGACTGTTGCCACCGCAGCACGGGTACGCAGGTGGACTCCGACTTTCCGGGCGGTCCGGACGAGACAGTCCGCAACAGTGGCAGAGTCATCCGTTGTCGGAAACATGCGGCCATCTGCTTCAGTTTTGAGCTGCACCCCTCGTTCAGCAAACCAGGCCACAGTATCTCGGGGCTGAAATCGACTAAAAGGGCCGCGCAAAGCCTTGCTGCCACGCGGATAACTCTGAATCAGCTGTGCCGCTTCGAAACACGCATGCGTGACATTGCAGCGACCACCACCAGAAATCAGTACTTTCGTTAAAACATTGCGCGTCGCCTCAAGCACGACAACGCGCGAGCGGGGATTGGCTCTAGCACAAGCGATCGCGCCAAAAAAACCTGCAGCGCCCCCACCAATCACGATCGCATGCAGTGGCCGCCCTCGTTTCACCTTCGCTGCCCCGCTAGCCACCCCCCTTACAGTACCTAGCCTAACTACCTCTAGCAGATCTGTGGAGTGTCAAGTCAGATCGTGCCAGTGGGTAGCGTAGTGATATCAGCCGATCCTTCTCACTCATATGAATTACTACCGAATACTTGAGGTTGCACCTCAAGCAACTCTTGATGAGATCAAACAGGCATATCGGCGACTGGCGCGCAAGTATCATCCCGATATTGCCGGAAATAGCGCCCGCAGAAGCTTCCTCCACATTTCAGAAGCTTATCAAGTCCTAAGTAATCCACTCCGACGCAAAGAGTACGATCTCGAGATCGCGGCTCAGCCGCATACCGCAAGATCCACCGCGACGCAAGCTCCAACGAACTCTGCGGTCAGTTCACCCTCAGACTTCGACGCCGACACATATGCACTCCTTAAACAGAGGGTCCGTAGTGCTTACAATCGCAAGTCATATGCGATCGCTGTCAAGCTAGCGGACGAATTAGCTTTGCAGTTTTCCGGCCATCCCACAGCCAATCGCTGGGTAACTTTGACATACCACAAACGCGGGCAGGAACTGCTCCAATACAATCAAACCAAACTGGCACGTATCTACCTAGAGAAAGCCCTAGTTGCTCAATCCCGAGACACTGAATTGATTTCTGCTATCCGTCAGGATCTCGAGCAGTGCGAGCGATCTCATCAGGCTCGATAGCTTTCTCAAGGCCACGAAAAATTAGAAGTTAAAATTTCTCTCTACAAAGCTGACACCCCCCATCTAGCTGTATCTTAGATATTAAAATAGCAGTAGGACTGGCTCGAAAAGACTGGGAACGGAAAACATAGATCCAGAGCGCGATCGCTCTATCTTTCAAAGCACTCAGTTCGCTATTGCGCCATCATGCACGCGAGTATCAATAGCTCTATAAAAGCAGATATTCTCTGTTATTCTAATTGAGACTCCTTGCCAAAGTGAGCTAAAAGAATGAACGCAAAAAGACAACCAAAAACTCTCAGACGATCTGCGTCTAGGTTCATTCCTTATGTACTAAGGTTAGAGCTAGTAAAATGGTTGTTTATGAATGAGGACAAAAATCGCAGTAAGGATATCAAGGATACCATTACTGAGATAGAGTCACGATGGCCAGATCTAAAAAATAATGAAATTGACGATAATCCCATCTTTATTTTCTCCGCTGGTTGGCGCTCCGGCTCAACGCTACTACAACGATTAGTAATGTCAGACAATCAGACTATGATCTGGGGGGAGTCCTACAAGCATTGTAATATAATCAAAAATTTCTCTAACTCACTTAAAGCCATCAACAAAGATTACCCTGAGGAAAGATGGTTCCTGAGTGAGATAGAAAAGCATGGTTCAGTTCAGCTTGAAGATCTTTTCATTGCCAATCTATATCCTGAGGTAAAATATTTTAGGAAAG
>JBCBVC010000126.1:7925-12069 GCA_039817845.1 Cyanobacteria bacterium J06642_2 | reverse complement strand
AAACGTGGCGTCAACTGCCAGAATCGGTTCTGCCCCCGCACAAGCTCGTCCCGCAATCGTCGAGCGCTTGGCTGAAATCAACTCGCGCGGCACCGAGAAAGACCACGGCGGTCTCGCTTTCAACTCCCGTACCCTCTCTGAAAATGTCGAACGACCTGAAGCAGTGTGGACGGCTTCTGGTGACGGTTTTGGTCTGGTCGCTGACGAGTTCGACGGTCGTCCCGCAATCGTGCGTCGGTTAGCCGAAATCAACGCTCGCGGTACCGAGAAAGACCACGGCGGTCTGTCGTTCAACAGCCGCACGTTGCGTTAGTTCCTTTCAGATATACCGGGCGCTCGCCCCTCGACAAGTCTGACATCGAAGGAGTCCGCGACGAACGGGCTCCTTTCTTACAAAGGCGAGCGTTCGGACAAGTGACCTCTAGCTCGGGCAGTGGAGAAATATCTCTACTGCCCATTTCTTATTCGCGATCGCCATTCAGCGATGTAATTTCGCTTGAAGTCATTCGACATCACAGGAAGACAAACTGACCTTTACATCACTATGAGAATTACTACGCATGCGTTTATTTTGACCCATCTACCCTTGCCTCTCTAGAATTAAAGCCCGACAGAACAGAAGTTAGGCCGCACACTCAGCCCTCTCGATATCTTCAAGCAGATCTAAAGTTTGCTTCAGTTGAAGCTTTAAAACCTCTCTTTCCTCCCCATTTACCTCACCCCAATTCACACTCGAAAGCTGCGCGAGAAATCGACTCACCACGGCAGACTGATTGACAGAAGTCTCATAGAACTGCTTGACGTATTGTTTGGCTTCGACAACACTCATATCCTGCTCAAGACAGACTCGAATCGCGGTAGTTCTAATGTCCTCAATCTTCGAGTCCACCACCATCTCAGGGGTTTTCGTCCATAGCTTATTCAAGATCCCAGCAACCGCTACTTTCAATCCGCGATCGCGAATTGCATTCCTAAGCGCATCGTCAAAATAGAGAGTGCGCAAATCGCTAGCAACGAACGATGCTGGATTTATTCCGAAGTCGATCAATGCCTCGAGCGTATCGATCTGGACGGAGTCCAAGCTACAAGCTTCATACACTCGATACCTAGCTTCTTGATGCGTTCCTGAAGAAGCATAAAGCTTTCCCTGCTTCGCGCGCTCGATCTTCTTGTACCCCGAACGGATTTTCGATGCCGTCATTTTCGAAGATATCTCGAACATCCTCGAGATTTGTTCCACCAATGCTTCCGCGCGATCGAGGGAGTTTAACCCTTCTGACGATAAAAACCCTTTTAGGATCTCGTTGTGCAAGTCGTCGGGCATCTCGACGACACGTGCTTTCAATGTCGACCACTGCAGATCGTTCGCCGCTCGCCAACGTCTTTCTCCATCCCAGATCAAGAAATCATTGTCAGCTACCCTAATGACCTTCACAGGATCTCTCTGGCCGTCCTCCCTCAGAGAACGCTTCATCCGTCTCATACTATCCGGCGAGAACGTCTGTCTCGGCTGACCGACAAACCGACGAATGCGATCGACGGGAATCTCGATAATCTCTTCAGCAAGATCGAACTGGCGATCGATCGCTTCCTCAACAGAACTGATATTGAGACTGTCGAGCTTAGAGCGAAGCTCGCGATTCAAGGTTTCCAGTTCCTCGATACGCTCGCGCGATTGAGCCAGTTGATGTCCTGTACCTAATACGTCTCCCATGCCAGCCAGCATGTTCAAGGGAGTTTGGACCGCCGTTCGCTTCGCCACTGCTACTTCCTCAACTCGTTTACTGCTGCAATAACGTCGTCAAAATCTTCATTGACCGCACTTCCCGGCCTGTACATCCGTAAAGGCAACCCGACCATGCTCGAGTTAATGAATTGCTTGGAGTATCGAATGCCTTTGAACAGCCGCAATCCCAAGCTGCCGCTACTCGCCATCTCCTCCAGTTCTCCCATATAGCGACGATGAGCCGCTCCAGATCGGTCGACCTTACTTGGCAGCAATCCTAAAATCTGAGGCGGAGGCTTCAACCGCAAACCAGCAATTTTTGAGGCATACCACTGGCAAAGCCCGACAATACCACTGGTCGATTTTGTTTCAGGCTCGATCACGAAGAGCATGTGGGTGGCAACAGCAAGCGCGTTGACGTTGAATAACGTCCGCGTTCCGGGACAATCAATCACGACAACATCATGTGGGGTTTGATAATCCTCAAACGCGTCCGCTAGTACGTACTCCTTGCGGGTGCGCGACTCGAGCTCGTAACCGATGGCCTCTAACTTCAACGAGGACAGTATGGCCTCCAAATTCGAGCGATCATAAAGTGGAACGTACGGCCAGTCTCCCTTGAACCCCTGTTCGAAGATTCTGACAATCGTATCTTCGGGTGCGACGTGACCGACGCCAGTAAACACGCACTGACTGGCGCTGGGATCTAGATCGACGAGCAAGACCTTACCACTGAATAACGAAAGCCGAAACGCGATTTCTCTGGCAATCGTGCTTTTGCCCACGCCTCCAGCGTTGGAATCAACCACCAAAACAATTTGCTTTTTGCTCACTTTGACGGCCTCCGCAGACCACCACCGTGCATGGGGGAAAACGTTTTACTACATGTTTCAGTTGCAGACATACGTGTAGGAAACGTTTTACTACGTCATCCTATCAACATTATTTGAGTTTGGCCGTTGCTTGAAACCGAAGGGGGTTGCAGCCATCGCTGCGGTCGCTCTGGCGATCGCCTTGACAATGCCCGAAGCAACCACCCGTACATCAGGATGTCCGGACAGAGTTATAGGTTGTTAAATCAATAGCATATGTAACCTGCTACCTATTTTCTGTTGATATGATTTGCTCAACATTTAGACTTAGAAAAACATGATCGAGCAAGAATCGTTTCCGATCGACGGCGAATTGTTGCGCATCTTGCCTAGAGCAGGCGCATATTTACGCAATCCAGAAGTGAGACTTCCAAAACTTAGAGCAGATAGAGACGGATATTTCATTGAGATTGAAGTACAAGATAATCCTGAAGATCCTTCCGAGACAAAGGTTACCCGGAGACTTCCTTTAGGTGAAGATATTACTGAAGATGACTGGGAGCAGATTCAATCTCAATTCGAGCATCTCGACTTTCAAGTCATTGCCAATAGTGGCGTCAGTAAAGGTCTAGAGAAATTAAAAGATGAGAGATTGAGACGCCTTATTGTAACACTTCTTACATTCTTAAATCCCAGACAAGTCGCCATTCTTATATATCTCTATAGAGCAGCAAATATACAGAATCACGGTTCGACAGTCACATTCAAATCAAACGATTTATTAGAATCGTTAGGATATAAGCGCGGCCGTGACGGTAGCTTCCATCAGTCAGAGCGGGCCAAGCTTAACCGCGATCTCGTCTCGTTACATAGAGTCGAATTGCTATTTGCCGAATCCCATACCCAAGGAGATGCGGTAAAAACTACGGTCAAAATTCGAAGGATATTGCAGATATCGCAATATGATGTTGAACATCATTCTCGCGACTTCGATCCAGATCGTGCGGCAGATTATTCTTACGAACTCGCAGATTCTTACACCGTAAAGCTGGAATTTTTTAGCGACCCTGATAAATCATCAGATTTTGTATTATTTCCGAACACTATCGACATTCGCCAAAAACTAGGCAATTCAGCTAGTCACGACTATCGCACTAAATTAATCACCTATCTGGCCAACAGGTTGGCTTGGGATCGGACTGACGACATGAACTCGCTGTTTATCTCCAAAACGACTCTACTAAAAAATCTCGGCCTCCAAGGCAAGAATAAATCTCGCAACAGCGCTCTATTGTGGAGAACTATCCACGATATTCAAGCAGAAGGCTTTATCGTATCTGCTCGCGAGCTATCTCACGAAAGCAAGCGACATACCAGCATCCAACTCCAGATCAATCCCGACATGCTTTTCAGAGGGATCAAACCATCCGTGTGACTCCATCCGAATTCACATTAGTTCACATTTATCCCTGGCTTTCGCGTATGTTTTTGGCGAATCACCCCTGGCTTTCGCGTATAAATTATCCCTAGCTTTCGCGTATCGCCCGTTTGTCTATCCCTGGCTTTCGCGTATAAATTATCCCTGGCTTTCGCGTATCGCCCGTTT
>JBCBVC010000126.1:0-7826 GCA_039817845.1 Cyanobacteria bacterium J06642_2 | reverse complement strand
CCGTTTGTCTATCCCTGGCTTTCGCGTATAAATTATCCCTGGCTTTCGCGTATCGCCCGTTTGTCTATCCCTGGCTTTTGCGTATAAATTATCCCTGGCTTTCGCGTATGCAGCTCATTTTAGGGGCTCTATTCCATTGATCTCTCTATTGAGATCCCTTCTTTTCGGTGATAACGTCTGAACAACATCTAGCGTTGAGACACGGCAAATGCCTTTACATCACACTAGCTATCGACACAAGCTCGCTAGCACTTGAGTGTAGGCGGAAAAAGGAGTTTGAGTACCACTAGAGCATCAAGGAGGTATTTATTTTGAGATAAGGACCCACCCTCATTAAAAAGGCTTCAACTGTTAGCGCAGTTAAAGCCCGATTGGCCGTGCGCCCCTCATACCAGTGCGGCAGCGTTGGCACTTCAAAAGTTTGATATGGACATACTAGCTCTATATCTGTACATCAGGTCAAGTATCTGGTGGAGTTTTGTGTATTCGAGAATTTATCGACCTCGCTCGCGTTAATCACGAGCGAGTTTAGTTGGTATTTCTCGACACTTTTGATGGTGTTTTCGCTAGTCGTCAGAACCGACTTTTTTCGGATCGAGACTTGCTATGCACGCTATCAAAACTATTTCGCCACAAGGGCTTCGCTTGCGACATGCAAATGAATTTACTGCAAGCGCCATCAATCCAGCCCTAGCCGAGCTCAACTTCGTCACTACCACTGACAACGATTTCATCCGCCATTGGCTCAATTGGCAACCCCACCAGCGCTGGAAAACCTGTCCCTTCCCCTCCGGCTGGTACTGCGACACCCTGCATCCTGAAACTGAAACTCCCCGCCGCTGGGGTCCTTTCAAACCCGACATCCCTCGCCTCAACGCCAAAGGCAAAGCCCGCAAATACGAACACCCCGCCGGCTTCGACACCCTCGCCATCTTCCTCCGCATCGATCTCGAGACCTGGCAGGCGATCGCCTCTCGCTACGAGGTCCCTCTACCCGATGGAGCGCTTTCTCCTGCCGGTGCCGCCGCCGGATTCTGGCCCTGGACGATCGCCCAGCAGCTGCCCGTCATTATCTGCGAGGGGGCCAAGAAAGCCGCCTCCCTCCTGAGCGCGGGCTACGTCGCCATCGCCCTGCCTGGCGTCTGGAACGGTCGTCGCAAAGCCAGCCCTTCACAGCCCGAACGCCTCATCCCCGACCTGCAGCCATTTGCTACCCCAGGCCGCCCCATCTATTTCTGCTTCGACCGCGACCTCAAACCCAAAACCGTCCGTCACGTCAACCTGGCCATCGCCAAGACGGGCAAACTCTTCGTCAGCGCGGGCTGCGACGTGCGCGTCATCTCCCTCCCCGGTCCCGAAAAAGGGGTGGATGACTTTATCGTGGCCCAAGGAGCTGCAGCCTTTGCTCCGATCTACGACGCAGCCACCCCCTTCCCCAGCTGGCAGTGGCAGGTGCGACAGCAGCAACACCATACTCACCAGCCCTGGCAGACAATCGCGCAAGCCCAGTTGGATTTGAGTCGCGTCGGCCCGCTCCCAGAAACCGGCTTGCTGCTGTTGGCCTCTGCTAAAGGCACGGGTAAAACTCATTCCATTGCCAACCTCATTGCCGACCGTCCCAAGGTGTTGCTGCTCACCCACCGCATCGGCTTAGGCCGTCACCTGGGTCAACGGTTTGGGGTCGACTGGCGCACCGATTTGGACCGGGGGATGGGCGGCTGGATTGCTGAGGGCGAACGCCTCACCTCCCGCGTCGGCCTCTGCGTCGATTCGTTGCTGGCCATCGATCCTTACGACTTTCACGACTGCGATCTGGTGATCGACGAGGTGGATCAAGTCTTTCAACACCTGCTCACCAGCAGTACCTGTAACCGAGAAGGCAAGCGACCGGCATTACTGGCGCGCTTACACGAACTGGTACGAGGAGCTCGTCGCGTGATTGCCGCCAGTGCCGATATCACCGACGACGAAATTGCCTACTTGCGCTCTCTGATGGAAGACGACAGTCCCGTACACTTGATTCGCAATACCTACGTCCCGCGCGGCTATCCGGTCGAGATAGCGACCTCCCCCGACGAAGCCCCCGCCATCGCCCGACTGCTCGACGCTTTGGCGCGAGGCCAGAACGTCTTCGTCGCCACCGATTCGCTGCAAACCTCGAAGGCGATCGCTCAGCTGCTGCAGGGATGGCACGAGACTGGCCAGAAGCTGAACTATCTGGTCGTCAATTCCGAAACTAGCGGGGGGGAGGTCGAAGCCGAGTTCATTCGCAACGTCAATCACGAGGTCAAAGCTTACGACTGCGTGGTGGCTACTCCCAGTTTGACCACGGGCATCAGCATTGACGTGGAGCATTTCGACATCGCGATTGGCATTTTCAAGGGGGTGCTCAACGACGCGGATATTGCTCAAGCCTTGGCTCGCGTCCGGCCTGCGATCCCACGACTGGTGTGGTGTGCGGCGGTGGGCAAGCGGTTTAACAAGGTCAGTCGCAGCGACTCGCCCTTACGAGTCAAGCACGCCATCCAAACCCAATGGGACCGCGAGACGAGACTGATGCGCACCAGCCTGCGGCCCGATATCAGTCCTTTGCTGCGAGAAGAGTACGACTGGGATGAAAACCCTCATCTCAATCACTGGTGCAAGCTGGTGGCCCGCCACAGTTTCTCGCTGTGGAGTTTGCGCGATAACGTTGCGGCCCGACTGCGGGCAGAAGGCAGTTCAGTCGAGTTTCTCGAACCCGAGTCCGAGCATGCCACGGCTCAGACCGTGTATCGGGAGGCCAGAGCCCAAGCCAAACAGCAACGCTGCGAGACCATCGCGGCGGCTCGCATTCTGACCCCAGCCGAACTCAAGGCGATCTCGAAGCAGGATACGCGCACTCATCAAAACGTCTTGGACGAGCAGAAGACCAAGCTGGCGGAGTTTTACGGCCTCGACGAGGTGACGCCCGAGCTGGTGGCCCTCGACGAGCGGGGCAGGTTGCGGGGGCAGCTGATTGAGTTGGAGGCTCTACGCGAAGGAACTGAGTACTCCATTCGCCGCGATCTCGAGGCGTTGGAGCGGCAGGCGCAGTGGCAGCAGGGGCTCTTTTTGCCAGATCAGCCCTGTACGGAGCTGCGGCGGTTCGTGCGCGACCAGTTGGGGCTGTTGCCTTATCTCAATCCGGAGTTGGAATGGTCGGACGAGGACTTGGCGCCGTTGGGGGACTGCGCCCGGACCTATGCCAGCGAGATCAAGCAGCATTTGGGGGTGACGATTCCCGCTAAAGGAGTCAAGGGGGTCAGTAATGGCTGGATCTTGCGGCGGTTGTTGTTGCAGTTAGGCATTGCCGTGACCTCGCGGCGGGTGGGTCCGCGCGGTCAGCAGGTGAAATACTACCGGATTGAGAGCGAGCGCTGGCAGTTCGTGTCAGAGGTGCTCGCACGCAGACAAGCACGTCGCCAACAAGACGTGCCTGTTGAAACGGTAGCGACCCCCTTTGATTTAGAACTGATATCGGAGGGGGTCACTACAGAGACGGAGAATAAGACATCCCTAACGCAGAGATTCCACGTCGGCCAACGAGTGGGATGTCAGGGCCGCACGGGGGCGTGGATTGTCGAACTCTTGGGGACCACCTTTGGATTTATCAAGTCCATAGGAGGAGACTTGACTGAGATGGTGCTCAAAGAACAACTCATTGACCTGCAGCAAAGGCGAGCTCGTCCATTGGTGATGGAGGGAGGAATGTGAGAACGGACTCGATTTACTATCAGCTGTTTTCGGTTTACCCGGCGAGCTTCTTCCAACTAGCCAATCTTCCTGCCGCAGAGGCAGAGGGCTATCGATTCGAATCGGTGGAAGTAAAGGAGACCGCTTTTCGCATCGACGGAGTCTTTCTCCCGAACGATGGGGACAGTCAGAAGCCCGTCATCCTCTGCGAAGTGCAAATGCAAAAAGACGAGGATATCTACTACCGGATGTTCTCGGAGCTGTTTATCTACCTGTATCGAAAGAAGCCGCCTCACCCGTGGTGCGTGGTGGCAATATTCGCGAAACGGTCGTTGGAACCCGAGCATGTCGGTCACCACCAGGAGTTGTTGGCCTCGCCAGCCGTGAGACGAATATATCTGGACGAGATACCGGTTGAAGAGTCAGCCATTGGCATTGCCCTGGTGCAGCTACTGCTCAGCCAGGATGACGAAGCTCCCGACCGGGCCAGAACTGTGGTGGAGCGCATCCGAACGGAGATCGACATTGACCCCTTGCGAGAGGAGATAATTGAACTGGTCGAGACGATGTTGGTGTACAAGTTTCCGCAATTAAGTGCAGAGGAGATACAGGCGATGTATGCGCTCAGCGATCTGAAGAAAACTAGGGTGTATCGGGAAGCTTTGGAGGAAGGTCGTGAAGAAGGCCGAAAAGAAGGTCGTCAACAGGGCAAGTTAGAAGCCCGACTCGAACTCATCCCCGTTCTCATCAAGCAAGGGATGAGCGTGACGGCGATCGCGGCGGCTTTGAACTTATCCGAAGCAAAAGTCAGAGAAGTGTTGGAATCATAGCGGGACAGGTTCCATGTCACCTTCGGCGGGGGTAAAGATACGCCGAGGGCCACTGAAATGGACGCGACAACGAACGCTCGCCACTACCTCGACATCTGTGCTGGGGCCGGGTTGGCGAGTCGCGGATTGAAAGAGGCCGGATTTTCTTGCGCGGCCGCGATAGAGATTCAACCTCGAGTCGCCGAACTCTACGCCCACAACATCTCGAAAAACGTCATTTGCGCCGATCTCATAGATGCATTACCGCAATTAGATTTTGACTGCGGTTGGCTCGACGTGCTCTGGGCTTCTCCCCCCTGTCAAAACTTTTCATCGGAAACCTGTCGCGGAGATACGGAGCGCGACCTGGCGATCGCCACCACTATTGCCACCGCCATTAGCCGCTTGCGCCCGAAGGCCGTCGTCATTGAAAACGTGATGGCCTATCGCGGAGCGCGCAGCTGGGCAATCGTCCGGCATCGCCTGCACGGTCTCGGCTATCGGGTCTGCAGTGGCAGATTGAATGCGGCAGATTTCGGCGTCCCCCAGACGCGGAAGCGGTTGTTCGCCATCGCCACCCAAACGGCCGCCCGACTGCCCCAGGCCGATTGCTGCAAGCGGACGGGAGGGCAACTAGCTCTAGCCGGAGTGCTGCGGCCGTGGTCGGGATGGTACGAAGCGATTGCCGACATGATTGACCTCCTCCCCGCTACGCAGCTGACCAAGTGGCAACAGCGAAGGCTGCCCGAGCTCGAAGGAACGTCACTCGTTCAAAAAGACGGAGCCAGTTCCGAGCGCGTGCAGGTACGTGCGGCCGACCAGCCTGCTTGGACGGTACGCAAGATGGGAGGCGACCGACATTGGCAGCAGTACGTCGGTGTCATTCAACGAGGCGATCGCCTGCATACCGTATTGATGACCCCGAGAGCAATGGCGAGATTCCAATCCGTCCCCGACGAGTTTGAATTGACCGGAGATCCGGTTTTCGACACGGAGGTCGTGGGCAATGGCGTACCCACACGGTTGGCTCGTCGGATTGGAGAAAAAACCCTGCAAGAGCTGCTAGCAGTGGGATCGAGCTGATGCAGACTTTCGCATCGAAGTGAGGACGAGCTCAGCAAGGAAAGGCTGCTCGTACACCAAAATTGCTACCAAATTGCTACTCTCAATGTATGTAAGTGTTGACTCGCGACGAACCCACTACATGACAGGAGAGAACAGAGAGCATACATACAATGCATAAATACGATGAAATGAGATTTATATTACACCTATTTACGAGTTACCTCACATATTTTTATCACTTCAAGCATCATAAATTCTAGTATTAGAGATTAAGAAGATACAAAAACAGATACATATGGACATATTGTAGTCATTTGTAATGCTATATTCCCGCTAAAGATACTGGGGATGATGATATGGACTTTCTAAAGTTACCATCCTTTTTCTCTTTTCGAGATCGCATTCTCGATCGACGAAATGAATTATTGAAAGCAGATAAGGAAGTTGCTGAGAGAATGCTGCTGAACGTCGATTCTCAAACGAAAATCCTTGATATTGCCTTAGAATATATGATAAACAAGCATCATTTATGCCGTGGAGATGCTGGGATTTGCAGCCACCAAGATACTTGGTATCGACCTTGCAGCTCATATATATCGGTAAACTCGGCCTCTCATATCGATCAAGGTCATATCAAGATCCCTAACTTTTTAGAGCCTCAGATATCTGTATGGAAAACAAATCAACCCATTCATTTCCCTGAAATCAGGATATCAGAAAAAATATCGCCAGATGTTTACGAACAAATGAAGTCGGCTGGCACTCAATCGATGACAGTCTCAAAGATTGAATGCTTTGGACAGAAGATTGGCACGTTCTGCTTAGATAGCACTCATGCTGACTTTATCTGGCAACCAGGAATTTTAGCTGACATCCATAGATTTAACGGTGCAATTCTGAGTAAGGTACTTTGGTATAGCATTCATTTTTCCAAAACTATCGCGTCAGACAATGCACTTGACTTCATGCTTCAGCTTTCTCCGGCGGAAAAGGAGATGCTGTCGCTGTTGACTCACGAATTCAGCGTCAAGCAAACAGCTAAAGCGCTGAATGTTTCTGTGGGTACCATCCGCAAGCGTATCCTCAACTGCCGTAAGCGATTCAATATGACAAAGTTGGTCGAGCTTAAAGCTGAATTCAAAAGAGCCCAATTTATCAAACATCCAAATAGCTTTGACGAGCATCTTTCATACCATTAGACAGCTGAGGGCGACTGAGAGAGAAGGCTTTGCCTTGGTGCGCTATCCCTAGACATGGGAACGGCAGACAGTTGCATCACATTCAATTCTGACTCAACCACCCTCAAGCCGCTTCCGGCACGAAGATTCGGGATTGACCCTTGACTGTAATCCCGACATAGAGAGAGCAGTTGGGGGATTGGAAGCATGAATCGTTGGACTCGGGGCCACAAAGAAACGTTCCGTTCGGGTAGAGATTAGGAGGAAATGGTGATGACCACCATGACGAATCCCGAGGTCGAGAACGGTCTTACAGGCAATGAGGATAGACTTCCAAACCGCGTTCGAAGCGCGATCGCGACTATAGTGCACGACGTGGAAGACACCAGTCGTCAGGCGATTGTCAATCGATCTTGGAATACTGCCGACCGTTTGGAGGAGCGCAAACGGCCGCTACACGCCCTCAGTCGCGAAGCCATCTACATGCTCCAAATCGGCATTCACCTGGGGGGCAACTCCGTCTGCTTGGATTATCGCCAGCTCGGACTTGATCCCGACGTCGCTGCTGCTCTGAGTCGGGCGGGAGCCGCCACGCCCACCATCCCGATCTTCAAGAAGCTGCGTCATTTCGGCAATAAGCTCAGCGGCGATCGCAAGCGGCTCCAAGATCGGCGCCTCGTCTACGGCGATCCTTGGTGGTTCTTCCCGGAAGCCAAATGTCCAGAAGTGGCGGAATCGGTGGAGGATTTATTCGCCACCTATGACCAGTACCAACAAAACGTCACCGACGACGACACCTACCGCGACGGATATCGAGACTATCTAGAAACCATCGAAAAGTCGTGACTCTATAGGGTTGGAGAAGGCATTGCTGTATATCTGAGACAAATAATGACTGCTGATAATGCAAAACTCAATCGCGAGTTGTCTAAACATATCAATTCATTTGATAAACGGAGAACAAATAAGCTGAGGAGACGATATGCGCGAGCACAAATTAGGACACAAATATATGAATTTAATGATGAAAGAAATAGTCAATATTAAACCATCACTTTCA
>JBCBVC010000125.1:0-12130 GCA_039817845.1 Cyanobacteria bacterium J06642_2 | reverse complement strand
CCTAACTAAAACGTCAAGAGCAATATAAATGACTTTGTCAGCTCGACGCGTTCAATCAGCAAACACTTCGCGCAGTTGGGTGGTGGCGTTGCGAATCGATTCAACGCTGCCGGGATTGATCAAGCCGTAATAGTCGAACAGATAAACGCGATCGCTCTGCTGAGCCTGAAGCTGCTCCCAAAAGGGTTGTGACTCGAATTGAGCCAGCGTGTCTTCACCTGTATCGATCAGCATGACAATGTCCGGATCGATGTCGAGAATGCGTTCGGCTGATAAGGTCAGATAACCTTCAAATGCGCTCTTGCCCTGCATTTGAGCAGTAATATTATCCACGTTAAACTGCGAGAGCAAATCGCCAGCCCAGCTCGATGCGCTGGGGGACAGAATGGGCTGCTGACTCATCAAGACCAGCGTAGATTGCGATTGCTCGGGAGGATTCTCCAAGTACGAGTCAAACTCTGTCAGCAAGGGTTGCGGATCGGCAGCGATCGATTCGGCAAGGTCTGTGACAATCGCACGCAAATCCTGCCAGCTTTTCACGTCATAACTGAGTGTCGGGATGCCCAGTTCGTCGAGACGAGTCAAAGGCATATCGTGAAACCCGTCAGCTCCGACGACTAAATCGGGTTCGAGGGCCACGATTGTTTCCAAACTGGGGGGCGTTCTGCCACTGCTGACCCTGTCAATGTCTGCAAAGCGAGGATCGCTTTGAGTCAGAGACGTACCTGGAATGCCGATAAGAGTATCGCGATTCAGTCGTTCTATCAGATCTGCAGATAGAGACGTGAGGGCAACCACGCGGGTAGCAGCTTGGGGCTGAGCCGCCTGAGCGATCGCGGTGCTCGGTTCTCCAGCCGCATTCCCAAACCAGGCCTGGGCAGAGGTGAGGGCGAGAGCACCGATGAGGACAAGACTGATAGCGAGAGGACGACGATAGGTCATGACGCAGAATTGACTAGAGGAACTTGAGGTTGTGTGGATGCAGCGTCGGAACTACAGGCTGCAATGGGAAAAATTTGCAGGCCGCGAGCCGTGGATAAAACTTCAGCTTCAATGTTGAATACTGCGGCCAAGTGAACTGGAGTAATCACTTCGCAAGGGGTGCCAATGGCGTACAGAGATCCAGACCGGAGCATGGCTAGGCGATCGCTGTAGCGCGCAGCCAGATTGATATCGTGCAGAACGGTTACGACGGCAAGCTGGCGTTGATGTTGAAGACGTTTGATAAAGTCAAGCAACTCTAGCTGAAAATGAAGGTCGAGATACGTCGTCGGTTCGTCCAACAGCAATACGGTGGGAGTCTGAGCCAATGCCAAAGCCAACAGCACTCGCTGGCGCTCGCCTCCCGAAAGGCGTTCGACCGCGTGCTGACTGAACTGTTCCACCTGCGCGTCATGCATGGCTGCGCGCACGATATCGCGATCTCGAATGCTCAAACTCCAGCGCCACCACTCCTGATAGGGCGCACGGCCTAGGCCGACAAACTGCTCGACACTAATACCAGCGGGAATGACCTGCTGCTGCGGCATGAGCGCAATGCGACGCGCCACCCACTGCGGCGAGCGCTCGTGAATGGACTCTCCCTCCAGCTGCACCATACCGCTGGTGGGTTCGAGCAGGCGACTCATCAGCCTGAGCAAAGTAGATTTACCCGAGCCGTTGGCTCCCACAATGCTGAGCCACTCGCCTGCGTTCACAGCAAACGAAATGTCACAGGCGATCGGCTTTTCTCCATAGCCACCAGAAACGCGAGTCAGCACTAATTCCATCGTCCCCTCCTCAAGCAGCTGACCGACGGTATAGCAGCCACAGAAAGAAAGGCGACCCCAATAAAGCCGTTACCGCACCAGCAGGTAATTCCACCGCGCCAAACCGAGCCACTGTATCTGCCACCAATAACACGACTGCACCCCCTATCGCTGACAGTGGCAATACCCAGCGGTAGTCCGTACCCACTAGTAATCGCACGCCGTGGGGGACGATCAACCCGACAAAACTGACTAAACCAGCAATACTAACGGCGCAAGCCGCCAACAACGAAGCGCAGACGCCAACGAATAAGCGCGATCTCCCTACCGAGACGCCCAAACTTGCAGCCCGTTCTTCTCCAGTATTGAGCAGATTAATGGTACGAGCTAGCAAACAAGCCGCGATCGCGCCAGCAACCATGAGAGGGGCAGGGGTAGAAATATCGCCCCAGCTACGACCGCTCAGACTGCCTACAAGCCAGTTGAGGGCGAGTTGAGTGCGACCGTCATCGGCAAAGAGAAGCAAGATAGTTTGCATCGCAAAGAAAATCGAATTCAACGCCACCCCACCTAAAATGAGGCGGTCGATCGCGATGCCGCTTTTGGTTTTAGCAATCAGGAAAACAATGACCGTACTCGCAGCCGCCCCCAACCAGGACGACAAGGGAATCCATGACTGCGGCAACCCCAATGTCAACATCAACACCGCAACGAACCCAGCTCCAGCCGAAAGCCCCAACAAAAACGGCGTCGCCAAACTATTGCGAATCATGCCCTGCAACAGTGCTCCAGACAAACTCAAGGCACTACCGACGAGCACCGCCGCCACCGTACGCGGCAAGCGCAATTCCCACAAAATGGTCTGGTGCGTTGCCTTACCTTGACCGATCGCGGCCTGCCAAAGCTCGGCCACACTGAGAGTGACAGCCCCCCGCGCCAGCGACGCACCAAAGGCAATAACCAGCAATACCAGCAGCGCAATTGCTACAGTTCCACCACGCCACCGATGACGCGACCCATCAGCCATTTCACGTCCGCGAGTCTCCAGCGATCGAGCAATCAAAGCCTTTCCTTATATTGCGCACTTATTGCATTTTGGCATCTCAGACTTTGCGATTTCAGTCAGCTAGAACGCAGATCTCTCGGCTCGATCGGGGTCTGACTAGCTGAAATGCCTCACGCAACATGTCAATGGCATAAAAAAGAGAAAAGCAGTGGCCGAAGTCGAACCACTGCTTACTTGCACTCACAGAATCACTCCGGCGTCATTCTGTTGATTATGATTCTCAATTAAGAAGTGGCTTCTGTCAAGCTGTTTTCATGCCTAATTTGCAGTCAAAAACATCCATATGCGCTCAAAGTGCTTGCCTGAAGCGATTACAGCCTTCAAATTTAGGTCGAATTTTCTTTGTCTGTGGCACCTTAGCTCGATGTGATTGGCGATTCTTTTACTCCGACGAGCAACAACAGCCAATGCTTATTGACTTACAGTTTCATTAAAAGTAGATTAAAGAGCATCGCTGTAGCTGTCTCCTCTGACAGGGGATGGAGCCGCAGGGAGATCGGCATTGGGAGTATGCCAGCCGTAATCGTCCTATGCTGCGGACGTATCTATTAAATTTTGGCGTGAGTGATTCATAAAGTATTCGAGCCCGATCGCATGGGCAGCTGCCATGTCTTCAATGCTTCAGAAGCCCGAGCGAAATAACCTTCTAGCAAAACCCCAGGATAATGTCACAAAAGCAGGGGCATTAAGGGACAAGTATCCGTTCGGGTCGATCTTGCTGGAACTGCTGGCTCGTCCGCAAATGAAGCTGGCCCATGACGCAGGACATGTCACCAGACGAGCCTGGTTCGATAACATCATTGAGACAAACGGATTTGCTTCCAGCGTCGTTTCCAGCTTAGGAACTTAGCGAAAAGAGCGCATCGAAGAAATTGTATCGTTCAACATCGTGCTCGGCATTCTCTACCAGAATCAGTGGCACACTTGCCTGGGCTGCGATTGGTCTCCAATCTGAGGAATGTTCGAGCTCTATAGAGACTTTAAATAAAAATGCTGGGTCGTGGTACGCTTTAGCTTTATTATTCCCTGATAGAACATAATTTTTACGGTCAAATACAGCAATTTATTTAACACTATCTACTGAGAACGTCTCACAGACTTTAAAGCCTCCGCTCGGACAATCAAAGCGGACGTGACTATGAACTTTTGACCAGATGGATATCTAATGAGTTAGATGCTGTACCTTCGCAATCAAGAGCGCTCCACTTCTCCTTTTAAGCCCGAACATAGTTCGTTCTGGCGATTGTTAGGTGGTACGCAGCTTCGCGCCCAGTTTGAAGCGTTGATGACCGCCTACTACATCGAACTCAGTCGCTTTGCGTTCCGGTTTGGAACTACAGGGGTTCCCTTTGGTGTCAAATGTTTTCAAGCCGCAGCACAGCACCTCAAACTGGCAGCTCTCTTTCGTCAAGTCCATCTAGCATCGTGGACCGCTCTACCTCAACACCCCTCTCCCGAGAGTAGTCCGCTCGATCTGGCACGCGCTCGGGCGGAAAGCCATCAACGACAACGAGTTCAAGTCGCATATCTAGGATCTCTGGTTCTGCATGGTTTTGCATTAGCCGCGTGGGTGGCAATTCTCGGACTCTTGCCCCCTGTAGAGCCTGCGGAACCCTTGATTCCATTCGAGCTCGTCGACTTACCACCAGAAGAGCTGGAGGAACCCAAACCGCCGCAAGAAGAATTGGAAGAGCTGACGCCTCCCAAGCCTCCTGAGGCTGCTCCTCCTGAGGCCGCTGCTCCGCCACCGCCGCCACCGCCGCCACCTGTCTCTGTCGCGCCGCCACCGCCGCCACCGGCTCCGATTCAACCTCCTCCTCAAGCGGTAGCACCACTCCCGGAACCACCGCCTCCCCCCGAACCCGCTCCACCGCCCCCACCACCTGAACCCGTACAACCGATTGCGGATGCAACCCTCTCGCAATCCCCTATTGCTGTGGTCACCCCTCAGCCGACTCCGACTCCCATTCCCCAACTTGAGCCTCTTTTAGAGTCGTTTCGCACGAATGATCAGCCGAAGCTGCTGGAATCACCTCAACAACCGCCAACACCGGCACCTATTGCGGCGGCTCCTATCGAGCCGCCGCCAACGCTTCCACCGACCCCGCAGTTAGAACCGCTGTTGGAATCATTTCGCACCGACAACCCACCAGAACTGTTGGCATTACCCCCACGATCGCCAGCTCCAGACCCCGTTCCTCCGCCAGTCGAGCCGGAGGTCGCTTTACCCTCACCTGCCCCTGTACCGTCTCCAACCCTGCGACCGCCACCGCCACTAGCAGTGCTCCCCAGCACACCGGCCCCAATTGTGACGGAGAGCGTTCCCGCCCCTCCGGTACCAGAGCCTCAAGCTGCTCTGACACAACCGACATCGATTGCGCGGCCCATTCCCGGTCGGCAGCGTCAGCCCACCTATCCGGCGCAAGCAAAGCAGCGCAATCAGCAAGGTCGCGTTCTTATCCGGGCGCGCGTCGATGAAACGGGGCGAGTCGTGCAGGTAGAAGTTACGGATTCCAGCGGATTTTCCAGCCTCGACGATGCTGCCGTTGTTGCTGTCCGGGCCTGGGAATTTACCCCGGCTCGTCGCGGAGAGGTAGCGATCGCCTCCTGGGTGAATGTCCCCATTAACTTTGCACTGCAATGATTTTGATATGAAACATGAGAGTGCCACGGCACCGCAGCACTCCCAGCTTCAGTTCGAGGTCAAATAGTCAGATGGCAATGAACTCTCAGCGTTAAAGCGTCCGCAAGAAACGAACCAACGCTTTGCGATCGTCTTCTGGCATCTCGACAAACGCCTGCTTCGAAGCTTCTGCCTCGCCACCATGCCACAGAATCGCTTCTTCTAGCGTCCGGGCCCGACCGTCGTGCAGGTACTTGGCATAAGGCAACACAGTAGGAGCGACTCCGATCCCCCACAGCGGTTGCGTCCGCCATTCTGTACCAGTAGCTTCAAAATCAGGGCGATTGTCAGCCAGCCCCGGCCCCATGTCGTGGAGCAACAGGTCGGTATAGGCGTGGATCGTCTGATTCGAGAGTTCGTCGTATTCGGGATGCGTACCTGTCGTCATCGTGGAGATATGACAGGCCGCACAGTTAGCACTACTAAAGAGCTTTTCGCCTCGTTGTGCGGCGGGATCGTTCAATAGCGTGCGTGCCGGAACGGCTAAAGATTGAGCGTAGAACGTAGCCGCATTAAGGATTTGGTCGTCAATATCGCTGCTACCATCGGCGGCAGGATAGATAGGATTGGTCACGCCCATGTCACCCGCATAGGCTGAGGCGGTCTGCTGCAACAGGTTAGGTTGGTTTGCTTTCAAACCGAACATTCCCAGCGCTTGCGACTGCTTTTGTTCGTCCCATACGTAGTTGGGACGACCGGAAATACCGTCACCATCCTTATCATCAGGATCGGCTAAGGCCAAAATATCTTTTTCAGGAATAGCCTCGAACAGACCTAAACCAAATACCGGCGGTGGAGTTCTCAAAGACGTTTGCACGGTGGCAGGCAGAGGGCTGCCATCTGCTAGTGCAATAGAAGTGATGGGCTCTCTCAGAGTATAGGTAGAACCGTCGGCATACTGCCCTGTGGTTTCTTGCCACTCCACGGTCACAGAACCTTCAGGCGGAGCACCGTAAACTCCTTGGTCTTGAATTTGAGTGCCCAAGCCAGGTACGGGAGGAGTATTGTCGCCAGGAGAAACAGGTTCTAGTTGAAAATTGCCTGCAACTACCGCCTGAGCTTCTGCGACCAAAGACTCATCTTGACTGACGCGGACGAGCATTTGACCTTTGGTAGGCAGACCGCGACCGTTGCGAATGTGGCAACCGACGCAAGAGGTGTTATTAAAATGTGGGCCGAGGCCGGGATTAACGTCTGCAGGTGCTGTGACGAACACAGCTTCAAACGCAACGTCCCCCTCACCATGAAAGTCGATTAATTCGTCGCTGAGATTCGCGGAGGGTTGTTCGTAAGCGTGAGAACTGCGAATGAAGGATGTCGTTTTGCCGCCTGCCAAAGGGATATCAGCCATCGCGATCGCCTGAGCATTGGCGCTCGGGCTAGAGGCCGACACGGGCTCGTGCACGATATATGACAGAACAAAGCCAATGATAAGAGGAAACAGAGTCAGTGAGGCAAGTTTTAAAAGTCGCTGCTTAGCACGACGCCGGATAACGCGAAGCATGACGTTCACACTCGAAATGTAGCTTAACATTTATAACCCAAACAGCCCCTTCATCGCAGCTTTCGCAACAAAGGGGCTGTTTGAGAGCGCGTACAGTTAACTCTGAACTATCGGTAGAATCTCGTCCTCTACCACTTTCAGAGCTCCCAAAACCGCAATTTGAGCCTTGGAGAGCTGCGCGAATGCGTCAGCGTCAGAGAGCTTAGCCTCGACTTCAGTCGGAATCGCTTCAATCTCGCTGATTGCTCGATCCAGACTAGCTTTGAATTCAGCATCAGCATCGGGGTTGGCCGCAGCGATAAAACTGCTCAGGCTGGCATCGCCCTCGCTGCCTTCAATGGCACCTTCGTAAGCGTACTTAACGCTCAGCATGTTGTTTCTGAAGTCGTTAACCGAAGTTTGGCTGAACCGGCTCTCGAAACCGAGGACCTCCTTTGTTTCCAATGGGTCGCCAATTTTTTCGTTGCCTACCTCATCCAGAGCGCCGATCATGCCAGCTACGATTTCAACCACTGCAGCCCGAGCCGTTAAGTAGGCCGGATTGTCGGCATCACCTGCCGTAATCAACACGTCGCGGTAGGGAGGATTGCCATCAACGCCATCCACCCAGCTTGCCAGCAGTTCGTTGGCCGTAGCATCGAACGCGGTTGACAGTGAAGACAGAAAATCGAGTTGGCGATCGCTGAAGTCATCTAGAGTTTTGTCGTTATTGGTACCGAAGAGCAGGTACTCGATCGCGTGGTACCCCTTCTCAGTTGTTTGCAGTCCGGTCACGTAGTCTGCTGAAAACTCGTCGCTGCTATTCAGAATCGACACCAGGTCGGTTTCGTTGATCGGCCAATCATCTAAGTCGCCGTCGTAGCCGAGGGCATCAGCGGGACCGAAGGCAAACGCTTCGCTCTGCTCCCAAGGAAAGCGCGTCTCAACCCAAGTCTCACGTGCGGAACTTAACGATGCTTCGGTGGGGTCAGACACGAAAGCTTGGACGGCATTGTCCAGCTCGCCAGAGGCATCCACCAAGTTTTCATAGGTTGGAACGATGACGGAATCGACAAAAGTCTCAGCGATCGCGACACCTACAGCAGGATCGGCCATTTCGTTGGGGTTAGCAGAGATACCGTCTTCTTCTCCTTCTCCACCTTCACCGCCTTCACCGCCTTCACCGCCTTCTCCACCTTCACCGCCTTCTCCACCTTCACCGCCTTCTCCACCTTCACCGCCTTCTCCACCTTCACCGCCTTCACCGCCTTCTCCACCTTCACCGCCTTCAGCACCTTCACCGCCTTCGCCGCCTTCGCCGCCTTCAGCACCTTCGCCAGTTTCTGTCTGCATAGCGGTAACAGCAGCAGCATCTGAAGCAGCTTCGTCTAATCCAGCAAGCGCAGCTTCATCAGATGGAACATTGTCTCGAGCCTGCGCGTCTGACAACTGAGGAACGCCCGTCAGGGTAGCCCCAACCAGTACAAACGCTCCTACACCCGTCCAAATTTTCATTATCTGACGCATCTTATGTACTTCCTTAGAGTTCTCCTGCAAAAAAGCGCCCGCGAATGGGCGTATTTAATGAGAATGACATTACTGAGACTCACTGTCAATAGATGGCCACTTGTTCGATAGTTATAATGTTTTTTCTGCAGCAATATATCGGTAAATCTGGCTTTTGTTTGCTTAGCTCGTAGTCTCAGAAATTTGGCTTTACGAGTGGAAGCCCCAGCGTTTAGGTAGATTTTCGGGTTCAGGCCTCACCTCTTCATTCTCAGTGGCGCCTCAAGAAAAAGAGAATGATATTGCTTCTGTTGAAAAAAATTATGATTTGATGGTAGCCGCAGGTTTTAGGAACGGTGCCGTGATTTTGTGTATTGCAGAAGTGTTGAGCGCGGAGGAACTTTCAAAAATTCAGCATCTCGGCGAGCGCGGCGAGTTTATCGACGGCAAGTTGACGGCAGGATGGCACGCTCGCAAAGTCAAAAACAACATGCAGATGAGAGGCTCGGATGTCTTGCAAGAGATGACTGCTGCGGTTATGGCAGCACTCAAACGCAACGAACTTTTTCAAATGGCAGCACGCCCAAAAACCATCCGCGCTCCTCTGTTCAGCCGCTACGATGCGGGCATGTCGTACGGTACCCATACCGATAACGCCGTCATGACCGGCCAATCCCAACCCATGCGCACCGATTTATCGATGACGATATTCTTGTCTTCTCCAGATAGTTATGAAGGAGGCGAGCTGGTGATTGAAAGTACCCAAGGAGAGCAAGCCTTCAAGCTAGATGCAGGTGCGATGGTTCTCTACCCGTCTTCGACCTTGCATCGCGTTGAAACGGTTTCGTCAGGCAGCCGGTTCGTGGCTGTAAGTTGGGTGCAAAGCTTAGTACGCTCTCCCGAACAGCGAGAAATGCTCTTCGATCTGGATACGGCCAGACGAACGCTCTTTCAACAGCAAGGCAAAACCGCAACCTTCGACCTCTTGACCAAAACCCAATCCAACCTGATGCGGATGTGGACTGAGATCTAATACTCGTTGGCGAATCTCGCTGCGGGCGATCGCGTCGATCCTCTCTCCGTATCAACCTCAAAAGCTGCAGCTTAGATGATCGTAACGCTCGGACTTATCTGCGTAGCATTGCGAATTATTTTTGTCATCAGAAATACGCATGCAAAGATACTGAAAACAATTGCTACGAATTTGTAGTGCATTTAACACTAGCGAACTTCTCGTATAGATAGCCTACAAGCCTGCAGATGTAAGCATTTGGGGCCTTATGCGAGATCCGATCGGGATCAATTCCCTCGCAAAAGGTTTCTGACTGTCAGCCTGCTTGATGGCGAGCTGTACGAGTTAGATGCAGATGCGAGCGAAGTGACCCTCAGCATTACTGATAACAATGTTCCCGTGGGCGTCGGTTCTGACGGACGCGATCGCATCTTTGGTACTGATGCTGACGAACTGATCGAAGGCTTCGATGACAGCGATGCGCTGCGGGGCTTCGGCGGTAACGACATCATCCTGGCCGGTGACGGAAACGACCAAGTATTTGGCGACATTCCCAACACCTTTGGCGACAGCGGCAACGATTTCATTGATGGTGGTGCCGGTAACGACGAGTTGCGCGGCAATAGCGGCAACGACACGATCTTGGGTGGAGCCGGATTAGATCGCATCTTTGGCGGTGAAGGCAGCGACCTCATTCGCGGTGGCGAGGGCAATGACATCCTCAAGGGCAACTCATTCCGCTCAGAACTAGATAAAGATACGTTCGTCCTCACTCCAGGGGAAGGCACCGACACTATCCGCGACTTCCAAGTGGGAGAAGACCGCATTGGCTTAGCCGACGGCCTTACTTTCGGAGATCTGTCTGTTACCGATAGTGGCAATAACGCCGAAATTGCCTTTGGAGATGAGACCTTGGCCGTACTCAATCAGGTATCTGCTGCCGACTTGATGGCAAATTCCTTCGTTTCAGTGTAGCGAGGGTAGGCCATTGGCGTGCCAATATTTGCCACTGGCTTCGTTTCAGCGATTGGCAGCGCTAGACTCCTTAAACTCGATGGGAATGGCTTTTGGCCGTTCCCATTTCTATAGTTTTTCCTTATTGAATAACCTTACACAGCCAGAAAAGTAATTTTATTTACCTTTAATGTGCAATGCTCGTGTATTCAAGCGACTATTTAACTACAGATAAACACAGTCAAGCCTCTATTGAGACTCAGTTGCAACAATTTATGCCTTCGTTAACGGTGCATTATCGAGCAAATGACGTAACCTCTGTTCCTCTCTACATAAAGGTTTCAGCTCCTAGGCCAAAATATACGTCTACTCATATGCTTGAGATTGTTCTTGATGGACAAAGACAGTGGTGATAAATTGACTACGGATTGTTATTGAGAACTGAATTCAATAACAGCTCCTGGTTCGCATAGAACTGCGGAGTATTTCATCACACAAAATACGTGATATTTAGGAGAAGGACATTGGTTTCTGCCTCACCTAGTTTGGTGCCCGAATTTCGAAGAGATTCTCTTCTCGCCGATCGCCAGCTGGTCATTATCGATGCCAGCGTGACTGACTTTCCCGCTTTGTTTGCTGACATCCAGTCCACGTCGGAAGTGTTGTTGCTCGATAAAGAACGCGACGGCATTGCGCAAATCACCGAGTTTCTGGAGGGATTTGCCCGCGTTTCCAGTCTTCACCTTGTCTCTCACGGTACGCCCGGCAGCTTGCTCCTGGGAAATACTCGACTTAACTTTGACACCCTGGCTGGTTATTTCGACGCGATCGCCAATTGGTCTGAAACATTGCAAGGTGCTGACGTATTGCTCTACGGCTGCGAAGTCGCAGCTGGCAGCATGGGCCAGCTCTTTATTCAGCAGCTGCATCAGCTGACTGGAGCGAATATCGCGGCGTCAACCGAAAAGGTGGGCCGCACAGATACAGGACTCAACTGGCAACTGGATGCTCGAATTGGAGCGATCGATACACCAGTCGTCTTTTCCGAGCAGCTACAGCAGCAGTATTCGGGTCAGTTTGAAGGTCCGACAGTCAGCTTTGAACTCATTCCCGATTTCGTCTCAGAAGAAGGAACTGAAGCCGAGCGCACCGTCACATTCCAATACACCGTCGATGGTGAAATCCCAGAAGGTGGGCTCTCCGTATTAGTTTCGGGCAACAACCTGGGAGACTTCAGCAGTCAAGGTTTCGATCAGTTCCCCGACAACTTCACCAACCTCACATTTGGAGACTTCTTCGATCCAGACCTCAACGCATTCGAGGTGGTCATTACTGGCGCAGTTGGCACTTTTGACGTCATCCTCGCCAATGACTTGATTCAAGAAGACGATACTACTGCCACCTTCTTTGAGTTGCTACCCGACACTGACGGGGTCTTCGACAATCCTTACATGGTCGATCCTGAGGCCAACATCGGTATCATCACCACGACGGATGGCGTTGATTTCCCCACCAGCCCAGTCGTGGGTGCAACCGTAGACACAACCGAGCTGACTGAAGGTGATGAAGTTACCTTTACCTTCAACGTGGATGGCGAGATTCCTGAAGACGGTCTTACGGTCGTCGTTGGCAGCAATACTGGACTCGCTGGACTGGAATTCGACCCATCTATCATCTT
>JBCBVC010000124.1:0-12303 GCA_039817845.1 Cyanobacteria bacterium J06642_2 | reverse complement strand
ATTCGGGCTTGGATGGCGCCTCAGGACCAGCCTCACAAGCATTTTGAGTTTCCTGAGGAAGTTCTGCCTCGCGGTAACGCTCTGTAAGTTTTTTTAGTGGGTGACCGATCGCGAGGTCGGTCACTGCTATTTTGCTTACACCTGCTGATTGATTTTCACTACATTGTTTTTCCCTTAGCGACCTGAGGAGGCCGTCTCCTGTGACGACAACGACCTTTAACTCAGCTGCATTGGGCGATCGCTCTCAGGGTGGTTTCGCTTGGTGGTCGGGCAACGCTCGCCTGATCAACTTGTCGGGCCGCTTGTTGGGCGCACATGTCGCTCATGCTGGACTGATTGTATTCTGGACCGGAGCTATGACTCTGTTTGAGGTGGCTCACTTCGTTCCAGATAAGCCGATTTACGAACAAGGCTTCATTCTCATGCCTCACTTGGCTTCTCTCGGTTGGGGTGTCGGCCCTGGCGGTGAAGTCATTAGCACCTACCCCTACTTTGTGGTCGGTGTGTTGCACCTGATTTCTTCTGCCGTTTTAGGCTTAGGTGGTATTTATCACGCCATCCGTGGCCCCGAGACGCTAGAACAGTATTCTCCGTTCTTCGGTTACGACTGGAAGGACAAGAATAAGATGACCACGATCATTGGCATTCACCTGATCCTGCTGGGTCTGGGTGCCTTCTTGCTTGTGGCAAAAGCGATGGCATTTGGCGGCCTGTACGATACTTGGGCTGCTGGCGGCGGCGACGTTCGCGTAGTTACGAATCCGACCCTCGACCCGCGGGTGATCTTCGGTTACTTATTTAGGTCTCCCTTTGGCGGCGAAGGCTGGATCGTCAGTGTCAACAATCTCGAAGACATTGTTGGCGGCCACATTTGGATCGGTCTCATCTGCATTAGCGGCGGCGTATGGCACATCTTGACCAAGCCGTTTGGCTGGGCTCGTCGGGCTCTGATCTGGTCTGGTGAAGCTTACCTTTCTTATAGCCTTGCGGCTGTGTCGTTGATGAGCTTCATTTCCGTTTGCTTCGTGTGGTTTAACAACACCGCTTACCCCAGTGAGTTCTACGGCCCCACTGAGCCGGAAGCTTCGCAGGCGCAGGCGTTCACTTTTGTCGTGCGTGACTTGCGTTTGGGTGCCAACATCGGTCAGGCCCAAGGTCCTACTGGTTTGGGTAAGTACCTGATGCGCTCTCCCACCGGTGAGGTCATCTTCGGTGGTGAAACCATGCGTTTCTGGGACGTGCAAGCTCCTTGGTTGGAGCCTCTACGTGGCCCCAGTGGCTTGGACGTCGAAAAGATTCAGAACGACATTCAGCCTTGGCAAGCGCGTCGTGCGGCTGAGTACATGACTCACCCTGCGATTGGTTCGATCAACTCTGTAGGTGGCGTCACCACCGAGATCAATACGGTGAACTTCGTCAGCCCTCGCAGCTGGTTGTCAGCTCATAACTTCATCCTCGGTTTCTTCTTCTTCATCGGCCACTTGTGGCATGCGGGCCGCGCCCGCGCTGCTGTGGCAGGTTTCGAGAAAGGCATCGAGCGCGAAACTGAGCCCGCACTGCGGATGAAGGAACTACGCTAAAACGTCAGTAACTTCAAAGGCCTTTAGCCCCCGCTCGTCGGGGGCTTTTACGTGTAACCAAAAGGTTGAGTTGAGCTGGTTCTGAGCAGAACTTTTCGGTACCATGCAACAAATTGCTGAGGCTAGGTTGGACTACTTCACAGCAATTGACGGACAGAGTCCGAAGTCATTGGAATTTCGAGGTTCAGGTGCAGTTTCGAGATTCAGGTGCAGAGATGATGTGGTGGAGGGATGCGTGATGAAAATTGTAGTGTTGGCGGGCGGACAGTCTCCGGAACGAGAAGTATCTTTAGTGACAGGAAAAGCCGTTCGGGTAGCCCTTCGGGATCTGGGGCACGATGTCGTGGAGATCGACCCGGGCTTTGATTTACCGCATCAGCTTTGGGAACAGGCGAAACAAGGCTGCGATTTTGTTTGGATCGCGTTGCATGGCACGGGTGGTGAAGACGGTACGGTACAAGCCATGCTGGACTGGCTAGGGCTTCCATATCAAGGTTCGGGTTATTTAGCGAGTGCGCTGGCCATGGACAAGTGGGTGGCCAAACAGATTTTTATGGCAGCTGATATTCCGACGCCAGAATGGATCGCGATCTCCTCCTCTTCCCAAGCACCGAACTGGCAGGAATGCGTCCATCGCCTCGGCGAGCCCGTGATTGTCAAACCAACAGCAACTGGCTCGACTGTCGGGATCGCGATTGCTCGTACGGCTGATGACTACAATCGCGCCCTCAATGACGCTGCCCAATATGGCGATCGCGCCTTTGTCGAGAAGTTCATTCCCGGCATTGAAATCACCTGCTCGATCTTGGGTGATTTAGTCATGCCCTCAATTGAAATTGTGCCGCTATCGAGCACTTTCTACGATTACGAGGCCAAGTACGCACCGGGGGGATCGCGCCATGCAATTCCGCCTGCTCTCGAACCTGAAGTCCTGGCACGAGCTGAAGCGATCGCCAAGCGGGCTTATGATGCGTTGCACTGTCAGGGGCTAGCCCGCACTGATATTCGCATTGATGCAGAGGGACGGCCGTGGGTGTTGGAAGTGAACACATTACCCGGCATGACCCCTACCTCGCTCAGTCCAGACGCTGCTGCTGCTTTAGGATGGACGTTTAGCAAACTAGTGGCAAGCGTGTTGGAGGAGGGTTTGCAGCAACATCAGGATCGGCAGTATGTCTCTGTCTCAGCTGCAGAAAAAGTCTGAACGATTGCAGCAACAGGCTACACGTGTTGATTAAGCTACACGTATTGTTTAATACGGTGCGAGCGGGAGCGAGACCGAATATTTCCGGAAATTCATCTAAAAACAGATTGCAGAAATAATTCGGAGTGCTACGATCTCGATGTTGGATTTGAGACTGTGCCCGTGCTTCGGACTGCGCCGTTGCCCCTGCGTTCTTCTCCTCTTTCCGTCGCCGATCACAGCCGTCTCAAAATATTCTCCGGCACTGCCAACGTCGCTCTAGCTACCGAGATTGCCCGCTATTTGGGCATGGACTTGGGGCCGCTAGTGCAGAAGCGGTTTGCCGACGGCGAGCTGTACGTCCAGATTCAAGAATCTATTCGCGGGGCTGACGTTTATCTAGTTCAGCCCACTTGTCGGCCTGTTAACGATCACCTGATGGAACTGTTGGTGATGATCGATGCTTGTCGGCGAGCCTCGGCCCGGCAAATTACAGCAGTATTGCCCTATTACGGTTACGCTCGAGCCGATCGCAAGACGGCGGGGCGCGAGTCCATCACGGCAAAGTTGGTTGCCAATATGCTGACCCATGCTGGAGCCAATCGCGTTTTGGCCATGGACTTGCATTCGGCTCAAATTCAAGGCTATTTTGACATTCCCCTCGATCACGTCTACGGCGCGCCAGCGATCTTCCAATACATCCGCGAACGCAGTCTCAGCAATATTGTGGTGGTTTCACCTGACGTTGGTGGTGTAGCTCGCGCCCGTGCTTATGCAAAGAAGCTAGACGCACCGCTGGCTATCATCGATAAACGCCGTCAGGCCCATAATGACGTTGAAGTCTTCAATGTGATTGGTGACGTGCGCGGGCGGACGGCGCTGCTGGTCGATGACATGATCGATACAGCAGGAACGATTTCGGAAGGGGCTAAGCTGTTACGGCGGGAAGGCGCTGAAGCCGTTTATGCTTGTGCCACACATCCCGTGTTCTCGAATCGAGCGATCGAACGTCTGGCCAGCGGCATTTTTGAAGAAGTCATTGTCACCAATACGATTCCGATCGCGGCCGAACGTAGGTTTCCGCAGCTCAAGATCTTATCAATCGCCAACGTTCTCGGCGAAGCCATTTGGCGCATTCACGAAGATAATTCAGTCAGCAGCATGTTTCGCTAACGCGCTTCACCGAGATTCTGAGTCAGGTGATTTAACTGTCTCGTCAGATTTACACGTTCCAGTCTGACAAGCCCCGTTAGCAGCGTAGTAAGTTTGCGCTCGCCTACCGAACCAAGCGTAGCGATTATCTCGCACTTGCTCGTACACGCGATCGCCAATCCATTTAGCACCAGGAATACCTCGGTAGATGGCTACTGCGGCAGCACCGGCGGGAAAGCGTCGGCCAATTTCTTCAGCGGCATCACTCCCTTGCCAGCGATGATGAGGCTCGGCTCCGTCAATCAAGATCATGCCGAGTTCGCAGTCTGCGGCCGTAACTTTCCATTGCTGTAAAGTCACTTCATCCTGCATGGGAATGTAGTGGAACGTACGGCCGTCATCTAACCGCTGGAGAGCCTGCACCAGCGTCGTGCAAAGATTGCAGTTGCCGTCATAAATCACAATATCGGGGATCGTCTTGCGGGTTGTGGTCGGCGCAGTCATCACAGCACTCAACACTCGTGAAGTTTATCTTTCTTCATGCTGGCAGATTGAGCGCAGGCCGACCACCGTTAACAGCTAAATCTCAGGCGGAGCGATCTATGTGGCCCTGAACCCGATGTCCGAGCGATAGTAGACGCCGTCAAAGTGAATTTGGCTGACGGCTTTATAGGCGAGTTCGAGGGCAGCTTGCAGGGAAGAGCCGCATCCGGTCACACCCAGAACTCGGCCTCCATCCGTTACCAATTCCATTGCTCCCGTGTCGTCGGTTTGGCTGGCAGTACCCGCGTGGAACACGAGCGCGTCAGTCACTGCGGTGAGGCCGCGAATGACCTTACCGCGATCGTAGCGACCAGGATAGCCACCAGAGACCATAGCGACACAGGCAGCCGCCCCCGATCGCCATTGCAGTTCGAGCTCGGATAGTCGACCATCCACGCAAGCCAGCATCACCTCCAGTAAATCGCTCTCCAGAAGAGGCAAAATAGCTTGGGTCTCGGGATCGCCAAAACGACAGTTGAACTCCACCACACTCGGATCTCCAGCAGGAGATAGCATTAGACCTGCGTACAAAATGCCTCGGTAGATAATTCCCCTTTTTTGCAGAGCCGCCAGCGTTGGTTCGAGCACGCGAGTCCGAATCTTTGCCATCACCTCATCGGTGGCGACAGGAGCGGGGGCATAAGCTCCCATGCCTCCAGTATTGGGGCCAGTATCCCCTTCCCCAATCGGTTTGTGGTCTTGGGCCGCCAGCATAGGCAAGACCGTTTCCCCGTCTGTAAAAGCCAACACCGAGGCTTCTTGTCCTTCGAGAAAATCTTCGATCACGACGGTTTCGGTGGCACTGCTAGCAAAGAGAGTCTCGATCGCCTCTGTCGCCTCTGCTCGCGATCTCGCCACCGTCACGCCTTTTCCCGCGGCCAGACCATCCACTTTGACCACAATGGGTACGTCGCGGGTTTGGATGCTCGCGATCGCCTCTGCTTTTGACGTGAAGACCTGCGCCCGCGCCGTCGGTACGCCAGCTTCCGTCATGAGCTGCTTGGCCCAAGCTTTGCTGCCTTCAAGTTGCGCTGCCTCAGCTGTGGGGCCGAAAATTTTGAGTCCGGCAGCCTGAAAACGATCGGCAACGCCTCCCACCAAAGGCACTTCGGGGCCTACAACCGTTAAGTCAATCTGTTGAGTAGTAGCAAAGTGCACTAACCCGTCGTAGTCGGTGACGGCTAGCGGTACGAGTTGGCATTTGGGTTCCGACGCAATTCCAGGATTGCCAGGGAGGCAAAAAATCTGAGAGACACCTTCAGATTGTGCCAGTTTCCACGCCAGAGCGTGTTCCCGTCCGCCTGAACCCACGATCGCGATCTGCACGACTCACCTCTAACCCTTACTTTGGCTTACCGTCCCCAGTCCCGCGTAAATTGCGGCTTCAGATGGCATAGATAAGTTTTAGACTAATACTCTGGATTTCCGATTGGGACGCACGTCCTGAATCTCTTCAAAAGCCCCGGCCCGTATCGAGCAAAACCGTATGGTCTCTTTTCTGTTGGAAGTCGGCACAGAAGAACTTCCCGCCAGCTTTATCAAAAGCGCTATTACTCAATGGCAGAGCGACATCCCGGCCAATCTAGCAGCTCTCGACCTGGCGCACGAGTCCGTACGTGTCTTCGGCACTCCACGTCGCCTAGCCGTTCGTATTGACGGCCTGCCCGCCCGCCAAAGCGATCGCGTCGACGAAGTCAAAGGGCCGCCCGTTCAGGTGGCTTATCGCGATAGCGAACCCACTCCTGCGCTGACGGGGTTCGCGCGCAAGCAAGGGGTTGAAGTCGCTGATTTGGAAATCCGCGAGACGCCGAAAGGGGAGTTCGTGTTTGCCAGCGTGCGGATTGTAGGTCGAGCAACTGACGAACTATTGCAGGATATAGTCCCCAATTGGGTAACAGACTTGAAAGGCGATCGCCTGATGCGCTGGGGACACGGCACCTTTAAATTTCCCCGCCCGATTCGCTGGTTGGTCAGTTTGTGGGACGATCACATCTTGCCGATTGAAGTGGCCGGATTGAGCCCGGGGCGAACGACCCAGGGTCATCGCGTCATGCACCCAGAACTGCTCGTGCTCCAAAAAGCTACGGACTATCCTCGCTTGCTGGCTGATGAAGGATACGTCCAACCCGATCGCGACAAGCGAGCTTCGCAAATCCAGGCGCAAGCACTCGCTGTTGCGAAAGCAGCAGGAGGCGTTGCCGTCATCCCAGACGAGCTACTGGAAGAAGTTACCGATTTAGTGGAATGGCCCACGGCTGTCGTCGGTCAGTTCGAACCCGAGTTTTTGGAGTTGCCCGCTCCCGTCATCAAGAGCGTCATGGTGACGCACCAACGCTATTTCGCCGTCACGCCGCCGGGCAAACCAGAAGAGCTGTTACCGTGCTTCATTACCATCTCCAACGGCGATCCGACCAAGTCGAAAGCGATCGCAGTGGGTAACGGGCGCGTGATTCGAGCGCGCTTAGCGGACGGGCGTTTCTTCTACACTGAAGACCAAAAACATCCACTCGAAACCTTCGTTCCGCAGCTGGAGAAGGTGACCTTTGTCGAAGGGTTAGGTTCGATGAAGGATAAAGTCGAGCGCATTCAGCAAATTTCGGCTTGGATGGCAGCGGCCCTGCAAGTTAGCGACCGGAAGGAAGACCAAATCGATCGCACTGCTTACCTGTGCAAAGCCGACTTGCTCGCGCAGATGGTGTACGAATTTCCGGAAATGCAGGGCATTATGGGGCGCGATTATCTCCTGCGTAGTGGCGAAGATGCCGAAGTTGCTGCAGGGGTTGAGCAGCATTACTGGCCGTTAGGAGCTGGCGATCGCTTGCCTGTCACCCTCACCGGCCAAGTGGTGGGCATTGCCGACCGCCTCGATAGTTTGGTCGGTCTGTTCAAGCTGGGTAAAATTCCCAGCGGCTCTTCCGATCGCTTTGCTCTGCGTCGCGCCGCCAACAGCATCGTCCAGATTCTTTGGGATGCCGAACTACCGCTCGATTTGCTGGCACTGCTCGAACAGGTGACGTCGACCTATGCTGCCGATGCCACCGAGACCTTACCTAACCTGCGCGCCTTTTTTATCCAGCGGGTGCAAACCTTATTGCAAGAAGATATCGGCATTGACTACGACCTCGTTCAGGCCGTGATCGGTAACGACGACGACCCCATGCAAACGCGATCGCTGCAAGAGTTACAAGCCACGTTGCAACGAGCCCATTATCTGCAGGAGCTGCGCCAGTCTGGTACGCTGGCTGAACTGTATCCCACAGTCAACCGTACGGCTCGCCTTGCGGCTCAGGGCACTCTCGATTACACCATTCTCGATCCCACTCAGGCCGTGCAGGAAGAGCTCCTGCAGGAGCCTGCCGAACGCGCTTTATTCTCAGCCAGCCAAACTATCTACGCTCGCGGCATGGAAGCTACGCAGCAACGCGATTTCTCTATCTTGGTTGACGCGCTAGCCATAGCGGCTCCGGCTGTCACCACCTTCTTTGACGACGTGTTGGTGATGGCGAAACAACCGCAGGTCAAAACAAATCGATTGAATTTATTGGGCGTACTGCGCAATAATGCCCGGCTGCTGGCTGATTTTAGCGCCGTTGTCATGGCAGGCGAGAAGTCTGTTTAGCAACCTCAAGTAGGATCGCGATCTCCTTTTTCCTCAGACGCCTTTTTCCTCAGATGTAGAGACTATCAAACCATGCACGTTGAATTTCGCGAATGTAATTGGGCCGACCTGTGGCTTTGGGTCGAATTTGCCGAACCGCCTGTCGAAGGCGAAAAGCAGTATCTCGAACAAGTCCTCGATGCCTGGTATTCCCTCGGCATGTTGGGTGGTTTCAACGCCACATCTCTCGTCGTGCAGGAGGCGGGTCTGGATATCAGTTACATGACCTACGATGTCGATGCTTCTAGTCAACTGCCCTCTCTCATGCACAACATGGGCAATTTGGAGTACGAAGGCACTTGGGCTCGATGCTGGTTTGACCTCGGTACGGCTGACGCGATCTCGTTGGACGTCTTGATCAATGCCCTGCAAAGGCTCAGCTTAGAATATGTCGTTCTCAAGCGCATCGTCATTGGCGGCAGCAGCAATACTTGGCCCGAACCCAGCCATGACACGGCCAATGGTGCCCGGCTACACTAAGATGAGTTCCAAACTGAGAATGTATAAAGCTGCTCGCACCCGTGTCCACCATACTCACGCCTGCAGAACTAGCCGCACTCCGGGAGTACCGTCATGCCATAGCAGCAGCCAACCGCAACAACGTATGGTGCCATTGTCACCAATGCGATCGCGAGTGGATTGCCTCATCTCGACAAACCTGCAAGTGTGGCAGCCGCAAGATTGAGTACGTGCTGTGTTGGCAGTTCCCGGATGACTGAAGAACACCTTGACGCCATGCGTCTGTAGAGATCGGAACCACACATAAGAACTTTCAAATTTGTATAGACAACTGCACCTATGAATAGATCCATTGCATAAAATGCAAGTAAAGCTCGGGCATGCAGGCGATCGTAGGGTTGCAATAGCTATAGCTATCACAATTGTTTTTATACACAGATAACCGTTTGGAAACATGGCGAGACTGGATTACAATCTCCAGCTTAAAGAGCTCCAGCAAGACGTATTGCGGATGGGAGCCCTAGTGGAATCATCAGTCGTCATGTCGTCGCAAGCACTATGCGACTGTAATTTAGCTGCGGTCGAACGCATCATCACCCAGGATAAAGAAATCGATCGCTACTATCGGCAGATTGAAATGGACTGCATCCGCGTCATTGCGCTGCAATCTCCCATTGCCCAAGATTTGCGCCATGTGGGTACGCTCATGCAACTCATTCGCGATCTCGAGCGCATCGGCGATTATGCTAAAGACTTAGGCGAGATTGCCATGAAGCTGGCTGCGTACCAACCGCCCGTGCCTATCAAGCGCGTGCGCGTCATGTCACAACGCTGTCGGTTAATGTTAAATCACAGCCTAGTTGCGCTCACCAATCTCGATGCTGAGTTGGGGCTGCAAATCAAGCAACAAGACGACGCAGTAGACGACGATTATGCCAGCATCTATCGCATGCTGGCCGAGCAATCGGATATCTGCGGCCCGCTCGAACCGACGTTACTGACGTTGCTTGCGATTCGCCACCTCGAGCGCATGGCCGATCACGCCACCAATATCGGTCGGCGCGTTGCCTACGTCGTGACGGGAACCCGTCACTAACTCTACCCCTGAGTTCCGACCCGCTGTCGGCGTGTGGATGATATCTACCGCCAAACGCGCGAGCTTGGTGCTGCTCTCGCCTCTACACCTTCTGTTTCGCACGCAATTTTTCATGGATTTTTCTGTCAGCCAGCTATTCGCTCAGTTTCAAACCGACGATACCGAAGCTCCACTCCTCAGTCGCACGCAACTAGCTCAGGAACTTGCTCTCGACCCCGCCGCCAATACGTCTACTGCTCTCGATATTGCCCTTGATGGCCTCGTCCGCACGGGGTATCTGAAGCAAGTCGAGTCGGATGGCGGCGAGGCAAGCTACACCGTCAATCGTGACGAGCGTCTGGTTGAAGGCCAATTGCGTTGTTCGAGCAAAGGATTCTGTTTTGCCATTCGCGACGAGCCTGGTGCTGAAGACGTGTATATTCACGGCACCAACCTCAGCGGTGCCTGGAACGGCGATCGCGTCTTAACTCGCATCATCAAAGAGAGTCGCGGCAATCGTCGTAAAAGTCCTGAAGGTCAAGTTGCTGCTGTCATCGAACGAGCTAACTCAACGGTGGTCGCCCAACTCAAACAGACCGAATCCGGCTTTAAGGCCGTTCCGCTCGACGATCGCCTTCTGTTCGAACTCGAACTTACCTTCGCGAAGTCGGATTCGCCAACCGGGAGTGACAGCGAAGCGGTCACTGCGAGTACAGACACAGCATCTGAAACGGCTGCCGGCCAGTTCGTCTACGTCGAAATCGAGCGCTATCCGTTGGCCCAACTACCTCCCCGAGGCTACGTGCGCAAAGTATTGGGCAAAGGGGATAAATCGTCCATTGATATCGATCTAGTCTGTTGCAAGCACGACCTGCCGCAGAGCTTTCCCGAGGTCGTAACTGCCACCACGGCTAAATTTACCAACAAGCTAACCAAAACCGATCTGAAAAAACGACAGGACTACCGCGATTGGCTTGCCGTTGCCGTACGTCCAGAACACGGTCACGCCGAACTCGCCTTTTCATTGCGTGCTGTTACGCCCGCAGAGGATGACGTTCCTCCCAAGACCGAACCCGAACAGCTTTGGGAGTTGGGCATTCACATTACTGACGCGGCTCACGCCATCATCGCCGATCGCCCCATCGACCTCGAAGCTCGCGATCGCTCTGTGGCCGTCCATCTCGACACAGCAGTTCTGCCTCTTTTCCCCCAGCGCGTGCTCGACCAGTGCAGTCTGATTGCAGGGAAAGACCGCCCGACCATTACCGTCCTAGCTACTCTCGACCGCGAAGGCAGCTTGCGTTCGTATGAAATTCGGCCCAGCGCCATTCACTGCCAGGCCGAGCTCTCGTACGCTAATCTCGACGCCCTGCTCGCAGAAGACCCCATGCTGAGCGAGACAGATCCGGTTGAACTATCCGATCTGGTGCAATGCTTGCATTACCTCGCCCGAGCCATCCGGACGCAGCGTCACCAACAATCGAGTGGCGAACTTTACCTGCCGCGCCGGTCTCTCTCTCCAGCCGACGAAAGTCACTCGGCCATGCTGCACCTGCAGTCTGAGGGCCATGCTTTCAATCTTGTCGCGGAACTCCAAGTTTTTGCCAATACCGCGATCGCCCATCACCTCAAGTCTTTGGGCATTCCGGCGTTTTACCGCGTCAACCCCGTCCCTACTCCTGAAAGCCTACAATCGTTTTTACGCCTCGCCGACAACATGGCGTTGGGCCTAAATCTAGCTGAAGCAGAGGCAATTTCCGTATCCGATCTATATCAGTGCAGTCAACGCATCCAAGCTGCGGATGCGGTTGAAAATGGTGCGGCTCTGGCTCTCCAACATGCTTTTCTCGGGGTGTTGTGTCCGGCTGTCGATCGGATTGAACCCGGCGAGCATGCCGGTCTGGCCCTATCGGCTTACTGTCACGCCACTGCCCCATTGCAACGCTATGTCGATCTCATCAATCAGAGGCTCCTTCATGCAGTATTTAACAAGGGACGAGATCGCCGTTCCTCGCGCGTCAAACACGGCGTCGATTTATTTAGTAGCAGCAGTCACGGTCACGTCAACTGGAATGTATTGCCGCCGAAGCTGCACAAAGAATGGCTCGAAACCTTAGAGCAACTGTTGCCCGATATCGCGCGCGCGCAAGAATGCGCCTTTCAAGCTGAAACTGAGTTAGCCGGTCTCAAAAAATCAGCCTTCATGCAGCAGCATGTCGGCGATACAGTCGGCGGTCTGATCGTTGGCGTCCAGAAGTACGGATTTTTCGTAACCACCGATCCGGTATTGGCAGAAGGTTTAGTACACGTGAGTTCGTTGGATAACGATTGGTATGAATACCGCAATCGCCAGCAAGCGCTCGTCGGCCGTAAAAATCGTCAGCAATTTAGTTTGGGCGATCGCATCAACGTCGAAATCAAGAGCGTCGACTACTACCGCCAGCAAATTGATTTAGCCGTCGTCGGCCCCGGTCGCATCTGCGAGGATGATGCCGAATCTGGCGAACGCTAACACGAGCTGACATCGGGTTGACAAGTAAGTGCAACAAGCGGAACTAACTATTGCCCTTGACGTTTTCGTTAGGACACAGAGGCCCTGACTACGCCTAGGTTCTGGGTAGCTAAAACGTCCTAAGCAGCTTGACGGCTGCTA
>JBCBVC010000123.1:0-12761 GCA_039817845.1 Cyanobacteria bacterium J06642_2 | reverse complement strand
GAAAAACTAATGATAAAATTTTTGAGAAACCTTGAAAAATACTATTTTTGGAACAGCATTCCTGAAGGAAAAGGTCAACATATAATCACAAATAAAAATTTGAATCCTTCCGGAATATTTTTTGCCAGTTGTTCATTTGATTGATTTTCTTAGATGTTTTCGACACCACTTATTCTATTCATGGGATTGTTTATCCTCGGCTCAGTACTGGGAGCTTTACCCCTGCCACAGTGGTTGACACAAATTATTGCTCGTCGAGATTTGACGCAATCAGGGACGGGGAATGTCAGCGTGGCGGCGGCATTCAAACAGGTGGGGCCGCGTCTGGGAGTTCCTATCGTCTTAGTGGAAATAGCCCGTGGAGTGGTGCCGGTTTTGGTGGCGCGAGCTTGGTTTCCTGAAACTCCGGCTTGGCAGGTGGTGGCGATCGCTCCTGTTGTCATGGCCCGCTACGCGATCGCTAGCGGGGGCGGCGTTACGAATTCCGTATGGGGTGTCTTGGTCTATTCTCCGGGAGTGGCCTTAGGGTCTGGGCTGACGGGATGGCTGATGTGGAAAGGCTTACAGCTTGCTTGGGGCAAAACGTCGGGGCGAGCGCGGCGGTGGGCGGCTCGGATTGGATGTGCGAGTGCAGCAGTGTGGACGTGGCCGATTTCGCGATCGCTCTCAGAAACTGCGGCCATGACGGGGTTGGCTTTCTTGTTGGTTGGCATTAATCTGCGACAAGCGGATGATGCCGATCTGAGTTGAGCTTTCTCATGAGTCTTTTTGCTTTAGATGCGCCTCTCGATGCTTCGATTTGCGGTGAAAAAGCGGCGCGATTGTCGCAACTCAAACGCGAAGGCTTTACCGTTCCTGACGGTTGGGTGGTCTCAGCCGATACGTCAGATTTAGACACCGTGGCACGGGCGCTAACTCCCAGCCGCGATCGCCCTTATATCGTGCGGTCTTCGGCCATTGGCGAAGATGGCGACACCAGCTCGGCAGCCGGGCAGTACCTCTCTGTCGGGCCGGTCGAGACTCCGTCTGCCTTAATCGAAGCTATTCAAGCTTGTCGCGAGTCTTATCAGTCCGAAAACGCGATCGCTTATCGTCGGCAACGACAGCTTCCGGATACAGCGATGGCCGTGCTGGTGCAGCCTTACAAGCAAGCGAGCGTGGCAGGGGTCGCTTTCAGCCGCCACCCCCTCGACGGAGCGCCGTTCACCGCGATCGAAGCGCTGCCCCAAGCTGCAGCTGTGGTTGGCGGTCGACAAACGCCAGAACATTTGGAAATTCCCAAAGCAGCAGCGACATCCTCTGAAATCCAGCAGTCGGACTTGTTACCTGCCAACGTGTTGAGCTTGCTGGTCGAGCAGGTAGCTCGGGTCGAAGCGCTATTTCACGGCATTCCACAAGACGTGGAGTGGGTGTGGGATGGCGATCGTTTGTGGATCGTACAGTCGCGGCCGATTTCTAATCTGCGGCCGATTTGGACACGCACGATTGCGGCTGAGGTCATTCCTGGAGCGATTCACCCTCTGACATGGTCGATCAATCGACCCTTAACCTGTGGCGTATGGGGCGATATCTACACCGTAGTGCTAGCAGAACGCGCCTGCGGCCTAGACTTTTCCAATACGGCTACGCTGTTTGGCTCGCACGCATATTTCAATGCCACGTTGCTAGGTGAAATTTTTCGTTTGATGGGATTACCCGAGCAGGGCCTGGAGTTCTTGCTGCGAGGTGAAGACATGGGCAAGCCGCCCATTGCCAGCATGGTGCGCAACGTACCTGGCATTGTCCGTTTGCTTAATCGGGAGCGGGTGTTACCGGAAGAGTTTGAGCGCGACTGCGAAACGATTTTTGACCCTGCCTTGGATCTGCTAGAGTCGCACTCCCTCACCGACCTGTCTGTAGGCGAACTGCTGGAGCGTGCCGAGCAGATTCAGGACTGGCTCAAACCCATTACGTATTACAGCATCGTGGCTCCGATTGGTTTGGCCATTCGGTTGGCCCTATTTCGCGTCTCCGACGAATCGTTATCCAACGATTCGTCCCCCGAAATTCTCTCTTCGCGCGAACTACAGAATCTCGCAGCTGACCTCAGAATGGCGGCCAACGGAGATTTTAATAGCGATCGCTTAGATGGTCTTCTGACTGAAACTCCGGAATTGTCCGCTCGGTTCCAGACGTGGCTGACAACTTACGGGTATTTGAGTGAAGTCGGTACCGACATTGCCGTGCCTACCTGGAGCGATCGTCCTGATACAGTCAAAACCCTGCTATTTTCTCTCGTTCGGCAAGCTGCAACCGAAGCTACTGGTAAAACCCAAATCGGTTGGGGCAAGCGCTGGCGAGCCAAGCGGTGTGAAGGTCGCGCTCGCGTTCGCGATCGCATTGCCGAGATCTACGCTCGTCTGCTAGCACACCTGCGCTGGACGTTCGTCGAGTTAGAGCGACGTGGCAGAGCAGAGGGGATTTTTGCACGTGAAGGAGATATTTTCTTCCTGAAATACCCTGAGGTGCGCGAGTGGGCCAGCCGCGAACGCCCCCCAGAAACCCTAGCGCCTCTCATTGCCGAACGACATCAACAGTTGGAAGCAGATCGCGCTCGGGTTATTCCTCCCGTGATCTATGGCAATCAAATGCCTGTCCCCCGTGGCGTCGAGCTAGAGGTCGCGACCGACCTTAGAGGCATCCCAGCTAGTGCGGGCTGTGTTGAAGGAGTAGTGAAAATCTGTCACTCCCTCGCTTCATACTCGGCGGCACCGACGGATGTGCCCGTCATTCTCGTCGTGCCTTATACCGATGCAGGCTGGGCTCCTCTATTGGCCAGCGCCGGAGCGATTGTAGCTGAAGTGGGCGGGCAGCTTTCTCATGGAGCGATCGTGGCTCGCGAATATGGCATTCCAGCCGTGATGAATGTGTCTGGCGCAACCCAAAAACTACAGGAAGGTCAAAGAGTACGTGTCGATGGCGCACTCGGAACGGTGGAGGTGTTGAGCGATCGCCCAGAAGTTAAAGTTTAGATCTGTAAACAAACTCATGCATGAGAACGATCCGACTGAGAGCGATCGGTGTAGATATGGCAGCCGTCAAGCTGTTCAGGACGTTTTTGCAATCCAGACCCCAGTCACAGTCAGTGCATTTGTGTCCAAACGAAAACGTCAAAAGCTATAGGTTTGTACCGAGCCAAAATTTCGACATAGCAGCCGTCAAGTTGCTTAGGACTATTTAGCTATCCAGCATGGCGCGAGCGGCCGCCCCGGCTCAGCTTCATTTCAGATAACAGCATTTGCTCTCAACAGCGTTCGTTTTACGACTGTTACTAACCAGCTTCAGGTTTGAAAGAATAATCGTGCAAATAACAAGGGGGAAACGTATCTAAAAGAACAAAGTGTTGACGCGTACATTGTGTTTTGGTTAACACTTGACTAATGCCCACCACAGTGTGGTTTCTGATTGGTTTACGGTCAATGTCTTCGGGCAATAGGCAAATGCCTGGCTGGCAGGTTTGAGCCTAAGAGCGGGCAGACATCAGAGGAGGAGTTAATCGTGAAAGACACGAAGCTAGCTTCACGTCACCCGATCTTAGCTCGCTTACCCGATCGACTTCTTCTCAGCCAGGTTGTTTGTGCCGTCGGGCGGTGGCGACTCCGTATGTGCTGCGCGATCGCCATTCCTCTAGTTTGGCTATCTTTCCTCACCCTAGGTCAATCATCGTTCGCCTTTGAAAGCCAGTGGTTGGAATGGCTGGATGTCCACGTGCCAGGCTGGCTGAAAGCATTTACCTCGCTGACGTTTTATGCTGGCAACTCCGAAGTTTCGGCCGTTGTTGTTGCCATTGCGTTAGTTCTGCTGGCCAGGCAAAAGCGCTGGCTGGATTTAGGCACCCTGGCAATCGCGGCGGCGGGGTCGTTGATTTGGGTTGATTGGGTCTTCAAGCCTTGGTTTGCGAAAGATAGGCCTCCTTTGAGTCACATTGAAGCGATCGCTGGAGACGCGTTTCCCAGCGGACACGCCACCGGAAATTTGATGTTGTACTTGTTTTTGGCGTATCTGCTTTCAGAGCATTTTCCGCGTTGGCGAGGACTGTTCTATGGTTTGGCAATTGCGCTTTTGCTAGCCATGGGATTGGGCAGTATGGTGCTGCGCGCGCATTGGCCCACTGATGTTCTTGCTGGCTATGGCTTTGGATTTATCTGGCTGACGGCGTGTTTGGGAGTGATGCGCTGGTTAAAGTGTGCCTCGTCTGCAGCTGCCGAACGAGGTTAGCGATTAGACAACTCGTCGCGATCTCCGAGATCGATAGATGAAGTCACTGGTGAGGTAGGGATGTCTACCTCGACGCTTTTGCCGCCATGACCGTGAACGGAGTCGCCAGCTCTAACGGTTACGCGCTCGATCTCAGGTGGAATCTCCACGGATAGGCTGCGCGTGAAAGGCTGCTCGTCAACGTGAGGATGATGCAGGATTCTGGTGCCTAACACTGTGCCATCAGGGGCAAGGACTTCCCAGAGATCGGCATAATGATCCCACCCTTCGTCGGCATGGGCTACCGTCACGTCAAATTGATAATTGCGATCGCCAACGGGCGTGACTTCGACTTCAATCACGTCAGCTTTTCCAGCCCATGCGATGGTTGGCGCGTACCCCGCCACTGCGATCGCCACTGCAAACGGCAGTATTTTCATTGTCGATCTCCTCGCACGAGCTCTGCTACACCACGCTAGCTTGCGGACATCGATGCCACAATGGCGGCTACTAACCCTGCCAACGTGTACTCTCGGGCGCAGATATCGGTTCGGCCCAGCAGTTCCGTGCAGGTTTCTGCTGTTTTAGGACCGATGGCGGCGAATTGGACGGTATCGAGGGCTGAGAACTCAAACTGGGCTCCGCGCAATAGCTGACAGAAGTGCCGCACGGTTTTGGAACTGGCAAACGTGACGGCATCAACCTGACCCGATTCCAGAAGTGATAACGCTTTGGGGCTGACGCGCTCCGGACAGTTTGACTGATATGCTGCCACCTCCACCACCTGAGCGCCTCGTTGCGTTAGCTCCTTCACTAACACGTCCCGTCCGCCGGATTCGACGCGAGGAAACAACACGCGCATCTCCGAGCGCTCGAGAGGCAGTTCAGCCGCTACGGCATCAGCTACAAACTCGGAAGGAATGAAGTCAGGTCGAATGCCAAACTGCTCGATCGCCTGCGCGGTCTTTTGGCCGACGACGGCGATGCGGGTAGCGCTCAAGGCGCGGCTATCCAAGCCGCGATCGCACAATCGTTGGAAAAATGCTTCGACGCCATTGGCAGAAGTCAAAATGAGCCAGTCAAAGCTGGCCAGCTGCGCGATCGCCTCATCTAAGTCGCGATAGGAGGATGGGGGCACGATGGCGATCGTCGGCATGTCGACCACGATCGCCCCTTGAGCTTCGAGCAACTGGGTTAACGCTCCGGCCTGAGCATTAGCCCGCGTGACTAGAACGGTTTTTCCCGCTAGGGGTTGGCGATCGCTCCGATCCACCTGCACGCGCGCGTTCACGACCTGACCTACAACGATGATGGCTGGTGACAGTCTAAGGTCTGGCGACTCCATTGCGTCAGCAAAAGTGGCTAACGTGCCCGTCCACATCTGTTGCGATGCGCGGCCAGCCTCTCGAATGCAGGCTATGGACTCGTCAGGAGACTTGCCAGCTTGCACCAGACGCTCGCAAATCGCGCGTAAGGAGCGCGTTCCCATCAGGAATACCAGCGTGTCGATGCCAGCTAAAGCATGCCAAGGTAATGTCTCGACTTGATGGACGCTGGCCACGACAAAGCACTGACTGAGATGTTTGTCTGTGAGAGGAATGCCAGCTGCTAAGGGACCTGCGATCGCCGACGAAATCCCCGGTACGATTTCAAATGGGCAGTTTGCCGCTTCTAAGGCTCGCACCTCCTCAGTTAATCGTCCAAAGACCCCGGGATCTCCAGACTTTAGGCGCACGACTGTTTGGCCGGAGTGACTGAGTTGCACCAACAGACGATTGATATCCGCTTGGGGCGTGCTCGCCTGACCGCCGCGCTTGCCAACTGGGATAACGGTGCATTCAAGTGATGCAGCCGATAATAGTTGCCGAGGAACGAGGTCGTCTGTCACAACTGTGTCTGCGGTTTGCAGTAGTTGCAGCGATTGCGTCGTGAGAGTCTCATGATTTCCCAAACCTGCTCCTACTAGCCACACTTTTCCGTAGCAACTCATGCTGCAATATCTCCACAGTTATGCTGACGGTCTGATAATGCCAGAGCTATTTTGAGGAAATTGAGAATTACAGTGAATAGTCTCATTTTTCGATATTTTAAGCCCGAATTTCTGGTTCATAGCTTATGGGGAGTGAATCTAATACGCATTTTCAAATTTTAGGCATCCAGTCCGAGTTTTTTCGAGAAATTATGCTGTCAGTCTGCTCGGGAGCGCTTAATTTTGAGGGCATTAAAGCAGCAGTACGAGCCAATGCTTGACTTGCCCTCAGCAGGGCTGGACATGCTTTAGAGATGCTGATTTCGCACTAATACGAGCATATGAGAGCAGAACGGGTCTCTCCTATCAACATCTATTGAAATGATGCGGGTTAGCAGAGTAACAACTCCATAGATAGCGATCGCTGATACCGAGTATCTTTCCGGATTCTTCACGCTCACTCGCTACAGTCACAGTAACCTTGTATGTTGTTATTGCAATTTTCGAGGCTATTGCCGTGTCCTAAGAGGGTCTATATGATCGCTACTGCTGCTATTGCTGCCGTGTCGGAACGAGCCCTGCCCCGTATTTTTCCATCGCGCGAACTTATTCCCACCTCTGCTGATTTGCTCTGGCGAATTGAGGAAGGTTTGGTGCGCACGCAGACCTGGAACGATGGTGGTCGCCTGTGTAGTTTGGGGTTTTGGGGGCCTGGTGACGTCATCGGTTGGCCGCTGTCGCAGCTCGACCCTTATGAGATGGAATGTTTGGTTTCTGTGGCCGCTCGTCCCATTGCGCCCGTCGATTGGCCGGACTTAACCGCTTCGATTGTCAATCACGCGCGCCAGACGGAAGCTTTTCTGAGCGTCATGCACTATCCCAAGCTAGAAGATCGACTCTGGCACCTGCTGATCTGGCTGGCTGGCAAGTTTAGTCGTCGCGTGCCGGGCGGTCGATTGATCGATATGCGGCTCACCCATCAAGATTTGGCTGATGCTATTGGTGCTACCCGCGTTACCGTGACTCGGACCATCGGCTCGTTCAAGCAATCAGGAGTTCTACATTACTCCAGCCGCGATGGCATTTTGTTGGTAAATGAAGCGATCGCCAACTATCCCGAGCTGGCGAACAAATAGCCTAAATAGTTGACGAGATCGTTTCAGTTCGCGTTGCTTAGGGTAGAGTCAAAATTTCTACACCGGCCTCGGTTACGAGTATTGTGTGCTCGAACTGGGCAGAGAGTTTGCCGTCACCGGTGACGGCTGTCCATTTATCGCGCAAGACTCGCGTCACCCAGGTACCTTCATTAATCATGGGTTCGATGGTGAAGGTCATACCCGGACGCAGCTTGACGCCTTTGCCAGGTTCGCCATAGTGAGGAATTTGGGGCTCGGTGTGGAAGGTTTTATTGATGCCGTGACCGACGAAGTCGCGTACCACCGAGTAACCCAAGCCTTCGGCGTAGGTCTGGATAGCAGCGCCAATATCGCCAACGCGATTGCCCGGTTTTACTTTGTCGATGCCGAGGTGCATGCATTTCTCAGTTACCTCAACCAGTTTGCGCGCGCGTTCGGGTGGATTACCGACCAGAAGGGTTTTGGATGTATCGCCGTGATAGCCGTCGACGATAAGCGTGACATCGACATTAATAATGTCGCCATCGCGGAGGATTTGCTTGCCGTTAGGGATGCCGTGGCAAACGACTTGGTTGACACTGGTACAAATTGACTTGGGAAAGCCGTTATAGCCGAGGGGCGCGCTGATAGCTCCGTGCTCTTGCGTCCAGCGCTCGGCTTCATCATTGATTTCTAACGTACTGACTCCAGGCTGCACCATGGGTTCCAGATGCAACAGCAGTTGGGCGGCTAATTGACCGGCAGCGCGCATTTTTTCTATTTCGCGTTTGGATAGAATCGTCAGGCGATCGCCTGCGAACGCAATTTGCTCGAAGCTCGACTGCAGGGTATTTGACAGCCCTTTCGATACGCCTTTGGAGGTGTTCGCGAGCTTTTTGCTTAAGCCGGAAAAAGTCATAGAATCCTCGAGAGTTCCGCCGCCGTATCGGTTGCAAGTTTCTTCTATGGTAGGCGCTCGCTGGTGAGATGAGAACTCTGACCCTCTCTAACCAGACTCACCCAGCTTGCGGGAGGAGCGCTAGGCTAGAGCCACTAGGCTAGAACCACACAGTTTGTCCGGCCATGCCATACGAGCCGCTGCATCACAAGTATCGCCCCCAACGCTTTGCCGAAATTGTCGGTCAAACAGCTGTAGTGCGCGCCCTCAGCAATGCCATTCGTAGCGATCGCATTGCACCTGCTTACCTGTTTTGCGGGCCGCGCGGTACGGGTAAAACCTCGTCAGCGCGCATTCTGGCTAAATCGTTGAACTGCGAGAGTGGCCCAACGATCGATCCGTGCCAACACTGCCTATCGTGCAGTTCGATTACTGCCGGTACGTCGTTGGACGTGATTGAAATCGATGCGGCGAGCAATACGGGCGTAGATAACATTCGCGAGTTGATCGAGCGATCGCAGTTTGCCCCGGCGAGCAGTCGCTTCAAGGTGTACGTCCTCGATGAAGTGCACATGCTCTCGACGGCAGCGTTCAATGCTCTGCTGAAAACCTTGGAAGAACCGCCGCCTCGCGTTCTGTTCGTGCTCGCGACCACCGATCCGCAGCGCGTGCTTCCGACCGTTATCTCCCGCTGTCAGCGCTTCGACTTCCGCCGCATTCCCCTGGAAGCGATGGTGGATCATCTCACCGATATTGCCTGGAAAGAGAACGTCAACATTACGACTCCAGCGCTAGAGCTCATCGCCCAAATTGCGCAGGGAGGCTTGCGAGATGCCGAGAGCTTGTTAGACCAACTCAGCTTGCTCGGAACAGAGGTAGATGTCGAATCCGTGTGGGATTTAGTCGGGGCGGTACCCGAACGGGATCTCTTAGCTCTGCTCGATGCTATTGCCTCTGGCGATCGCCCTCAAGTTGTATCTTTGATTCGCCACCTGCTCGACAGTGGCAAAGAACCCTTGACGTTGCTGGACAATCTCACCGGGTTTTATCGCGATCTATTATTGGCCAAAACTGCTCCCGAACGCCGCGAACTAGCTGCACTCACGCAACCAACCTGGGCCGCGTTAATTGAACGGGCTACTGCCTTTACGCTTGGGGACATTCACGCCATTCATCACCGCCTCCTCGAAGCGCAACCCCTGCTGCGACACACGACGCAACCGCGCCTGTGGTTAGAAGTTAGCCTGCTCGACTTACTTGCCCCCGCTGCCGGCCAACCCGCTGCTGTTATGAGCCAGCCAGCTGTCGTCCCGACGCGATCGCCTGCTCCCCCAGCATCTGCTCCAGCTCCCGCAGCTTTTGTAACTGAAGCAACGTCGGCACCGACCCCGCCTCCGCCCTCCGTATCTCCTACTTCGCCTCCGCGGCCCTCAACCGCACCAAAGGCTCCTCCAGCAGCGTCACCTGCACCTGCAGCTGCACCGCCGCCTGTCACTCCTGTTGGAAGTGCTCTGATAGCAGGCAAATCTTTATCCACCTGTTGGGGTGAAGTTCTCAACCGTTTGTCGCCAGTTACCAAAGCTCGCTGTCGCTTAGGTCACGTCCATTCCGAGACAGAAAGCGAGATTGCGATCGCCTTTCCCACCCTCGGGTTTGCTGACAATGCTCGTCAGCGATCGCAAGACATCGTGCCCGTGGTCGAAGAACTCTTGGGTCGTAAAGTCAAGCTCAACTTTATTGCTGGAGCTCCTGCTGCTGAGGCACCACCTGTAGCGACACCTGCTGCTTCAGAGCCAGTCGAATCACCAGGCGAATCATCTAATCTTGATAGGGTTCAGGCGACCAGTGCATCACCTCCGTCACCGAGTCCGACAATACCGCAACAGACTACCCCAGCCCCTCAGTCGGTAGCCGAACCTGACACGCTCAATCGAGCCGCACGGCAATTAGCTGATTTCTTTAGCGGCAGCATCGTGGAATCGACGGAGCCAACTTCAGAAGCAGAGACGGCACCCCCATTAGAGACTGAACCCCCAACTCCGATAGCCGTAACAACATCCGTTCGTAACGAAAACGAAAGTATCGAAGCTTCTACAGCGACCTCGACCGAGCCCGATGAAGAAGAGCTGCCATTTTGAGACAAGCCATTATCTCAGGACACAGCCCTTCGAGCAGGATTTGCTAGCATGTACCAATCATCAAACTGCGGGTGTAGTTCAGTGGTAGAACGTCAGCTTCCCAAGCTGAATGTCGTGAGTTCGAGTCTCATCACCCGCTTATCCAAAGAAGGCTCCGTAAATCCCCGAACTGTCACGCTCTCCTTGCAGTTCGAGTTGCTTCTTCCCAAGGGTTGGCGAAGGCTTCGTGCCACTCGTGCTGATGACGGACAAACTTGTCAGCGACCGAGCGACTCGTCACGCGATGATTCCCGACGTAAACCATAGACGGCTCAGCACGTAACTATCTCATCTAATCTGAGTCTGGCAATGTCTGAAATTTCTTTCAGTGCCTCCCTTTTCTCCACCTCGATCGCGTGCTGCAATCTTCGTGTGAAGGCAGACAGAATGCTAGCCTTTGTATGATACTTGACGGCAATAATAAACGGGAACCCAAACTTACTCGTATAGGCTCGATTGAGCTGCTGAAACGTTTCGAACTCTGAGGGGGACAAGAGATCGAGCCCTACTGCTGCTTGTTCTCTCATCGAAGCTGGTGCCATCTGAGCTTTGCTACCTAGATCCGGGTGGGCGCGAATGAGGATGAGTTGTCGATCGCTCTCTAGCGATTGCATCTCATTAATCATTGCCTCGTGCAGTGCTGCAACTGAAACAAAAGGACGTCGATGCCAAACTGCTGCTGCAATTGTTGGCGTATTCTCGAAAATTCCGCCCAACACGGCGACGAAGCGATCTCGATCCATGCCATTGATTGCGGCTAAGGAGTAGGTCATTAGAAAAATAGATTCAGGACTCGTATGAAGAGGTTTAGGCAGGTATTGTGGGCTAAATACTGGCTATTTGCCCAATTTTAAACAGTTGGTCTGTAGCTAAGATAATAAATAGGAGTGGTGTTGGAGGTCACGCCAGTGACTCGCAGTTTTATGCTTGCCCCGATGTCGCCAGCATTCCGCTGGTTCACCATCGCATTGTGGATATTGCCTTTCGGCTACATGGTTGCAGGATGGATATGGGGGCCTTCGGTTCTCGGCGCAGTTGGATTATTTCTGATTGCCGTTTATGGGAGTGTTTGGTTTGCCTGGCGACCGTCATACTTTAATGTCACTCCTACCTCCATTGATATTGTGTCTCCCCTGTGGCTACGACAGCTCGCGCTCGACAATGTCGCCAACGTCTGCCTGCTCACGAAAACTGATTTTCAAAGAAAATTTGGCCGAACGCTTCGCATTGGGGCAGGTGGATTGTGGGGCGGCTTTGGTTGGTTATGGACTCAAAAACAGGGCACGATTGCCTTTTATATTTCCCGACAGAGCAACTACGTGCTCGTCGAACCTAAGGTTGGTAAAAGTCTCTTAATTACCCCCGAACAACCGCAAATGTTTGTGAAAATAGTAAAGGCTGCGATCGCATAGAATTCTTAGGAAATCGTCTCTTTTTAGCCTTTCTGAAAAATCGAAATTTCAAAGGGTTGCAGTGTGGATGATAAACTTAAGTGGGTACCAGGGTCATACACAGTCGATAACAATACCGTCCAGTCATGAGGGTCAATTTCGACATCTAGAGTACAGGGCTGCTCGTAGGAAAAGTTAATGAGCACGAGTACTGTTTCACGGTCGATTTCTCTCACATAAGCCATATGTTCGTAAGGATAATGGATTAAGCTACGCCAACGGCCCAACTGTAAAGCTTTGCTTTGCTTGCGAATACGGATGAGATCTCGGTAAAAATTAAGGATAGAAGTGGGTTTAGCAAGAGCAGTTTCGACATTGAGCTCAGTGTAGTTTTCATGCACGGGTAGCCAGGGGGTGACATCTTTGCCAAAGCTAAACCCAGCATGGGCTGAGGTATCCCATTGCATGGGAGTACGAGCTCCATCTCGCGGCGGTGGGGTTTCGTGGGTTTCGCTGAGGACGACAGCTTGGTCGCGGAGCTGGTCAGCAGGGATGTTGGTATTGTCAACCATGCCAATTTCTTGGCCATAGTAGAGAATAGGTGTGCCCCGGATGGTGAGCAGAAGCGTGGCAGCAGCTTTTGCAATTGCGACTGAATCTACACATAAGCTACATTCAATCCAGCGCGATAAATGACGCGGTATATCGTGATTATCTAAAAAATAACTAGGCCAGGCTCCATTATGAGTCATATAATTTTTCTTCTCAATCTCTCGTTGAAGATAACCCGGATACCAGGGACTAAACGGGAATTCAAACGTGAGAGGTAAGTGCAATTCATCATTATTCACTCCGTGATAAATCACTGAGTCATATAGTCGTGCGTCAATAAACGTTTCACCAATCAAGACGCGATCGCTATACTCATCCAAAATCGCACGCATCTCCTTTATAATCTGATGATTTTCTGGCAAA
>JBCBVC010000122.1:0-12807 GCA_039817845.1 Cyanobacteria bacterium J06642_2 | reverse complement strand
GAACACTTCGATTCGTTGCGTGATGCCATGGAGTATGTCCTCCAGAAAGCGTCCTAGATGAAATGGCAGCCGCCATACATCACGGCAGCTCCACACAGCAGTCACGATATCCGACTAACTCCCTCGCATATCAGACGCCATTCCGTCTTAACAGATAAGAACGGCGCTTGAGCATGCAGATGAGCAAGAGAAAACCCAGACTCCATACGAGCCTGGGCGTTCACTATCAACTGCACATTCCTGCGCATGCATTTAGTGTAAACACAGACTGTGGCTCAAACTCGGTACTTTTTCTGAATGCTCCACGCAATTACTGTTTAGACATGGCATCCGCGAGAAGCTGAGCGACTTCAGGCCGAGAGAACTGCGGTGGCGGCACTTCACCCCGACGCAGCATTTCTCTTACCTTGGTACCCGACAGGTGAACTCGATCTTCCGGGCCTGCTGGACTGGTTTTGGTGGTGGCCATCGTGCCCGAAATTTTGCAGAAGAAAGCGTGCTCAAACTTCAGCGGTGTGATGCCTAATTCGTCTGGCTCGAATTCATTGAAAATGTGCTGTGCGTCAAAAGTACCGTAGTAATCTCCGACACCAGCATGGTCGCGACCGACGATGAAGTGGGTGCAGCCGTAGTTTTTACGAATCAAGGCGTGGAAGATAGCTTCACGAGGACCGGCATACCGCATAGCCGAGGGATTGATGGCTAAAATCACCCGATTGTCCGGATAGTATCTCGACATCAGTACTTCATAGCAGCGCATCCGGACATCAGCCGGAATGTCGTCTTTTTTGGTAGCGCCGACTAGCGGGTGCAGAAACAGACCGTCAACGATTTCCAGGGCACACTTCTGAATGTACTCGTGGGCGCGATGAATGGGATTGCGCGTTTGGAAGCCAACAACTGTCTTCCAGCCTTTTTCGACGAATGCGACCCGCGAAGCAGCTGGATCGATTTGGTACTCGGGAAACAGAGGGTGCGGGTCGCGCTGCAAAAGTGTAACCGGACCAGCTAAGTTGACCGGACCTTGCTCGTACACCACTTTGACGCCGGGATGCTTATCTTCCGCCGTGCGATAGACGTTTTGAGCCTCTTTCTCTTTGTCGTAGTGATACTTTTCGTGCAGTTCCATCACGCCCAGGAGGCGACCATCAGCAGAGTTCAGACCCACGGTGTCTCCTACTTGGACGGCATGGGCGACATCCTCTTCCACCGAGAGGGTGACAGGAATCGACCAGGCCGTACCGTTACTCATCCGCATGTCGGTGACGACTGAGTCATAATCTGCTTGTCCCATGAACCCGGTTAGCGGACTGAAACCACCAATTGCGATCATTTCCAAGTCGGACTGGGCACGAGCGTCTAAAGTTACGCGCGGGAGCGTAGGCGCGAGTTCTTCAATTTCAGCTTTATAGGATGCGGTTGCGATGCGATTGACTAGCGTGCCACCGTGAGGGGCAATGGTTTCGACTAGGGTCTGCTCCGTCATAAAATTGGTCTCCTGGTTAGTCCGAGCCGGGAATGGTGAAGGTTAACTGTTGTAAACCATCGCTAGCTTATCGCCTGCCGGGGTCAACCCCAAATAAATCCTTAAGCTTTGAACTCAATTCACGGATGAAGAAGTGTCTTTATAAATTTGGAGAGTTCAATTGGCTCGAATGGAGCTGAGATTCAGCCGCCGCTCGCATCACGTCAACCGGGACCTCTCGACCGCCTAGCCATAGGGATAGCGCGATCGCTCCCTGCTGCACGAGCATCTCCAGCCCATCAATAGCGATAAGTCCTCGCTGAGCTGCAAGAGATAAAAACTGCGTGGGGCGGGGGACGTAAATTAAGTCGTAGACAATGGCGTCACTAGGCAGTTGCGCAAACTCGTTAGCGCTAAGCGGGGAGCGCATTTCGGCCTCTGGGTCAGTATCTGAGTGCATGCCGATCGGGGTAGCGTTCGCCATTAAGTGACTTTGGGCCAGAACGGAGTTCAACTCTTGCCACAGGACGGGACGGACGAAGTCAGGCCAGTTCGCCTGCAGTAGCGCAAGGCGTTCGGGCGATCGCGCCACCACATTCGCGCCGGCAAAACCCAGTTGCAGGCACCCTTGAATCACTGCGCGAGCGGCTCCACCCGCTCCTAAAATGGTGACCGTGCGGCCGCGCCAATCGCGCTCGGGCAAAGGCCGTGTGAACCCTTCTACGTCAGTATTCGTGCCGCCCCAGCTCCCATCAGGTAGACGATAGACCGTATTGACTGCGCCGACGGCATGGGCTGTATCGCTCGTCGCTTGCAGAAATGGACGAATGGCCTGCTTGTGAGGAATGGTGATGTTGAAGCCACGGATGCCGAGGGCTGCCATACCTCCTACCGCTGCACCAACGTTATGGGGTGCAACTGGAAACGGTAAGTAGGCAAAGTTTAGGCCCAAGGACGCGATCGCCGCGTTGTGCATGGCGGGCGAGAGGCTGTGGCTGACAGGATTGCCAATTAATCCGAGCAGTTGCGTGCTGCCGTCAATGGCACAGGCAATCCGGTCGCGTTCGGGTATGACCATCAGCCGTCAGGATCGATGTACATCAGCGGCTGCCCGAATTCTACTGGTTGAGCATTTTCCACCAGAATTTCAACGATGCGACCTGCCACTTCCGCTTCCAACTCATTCATGAGCTTCATCGCTTCGATGATGCATAAGGTTTGACCGTCTTCGACGCGATCTCCCTTGCGTACGAAGACCGGCTCGCCGGGGGCGGGTGCAGAGTAGAACGTTCCTACCATTGGAGCTGAGACTGTTTCCCAGCGATCGGCTGGAGCGGCACCCGGTGGAGGCGCGCTGACAGGTGTGGGAACAGGAGGAGATGCGACTGCCGGAGCGGCTGAGGGAATCTCAGGAGCCGCAATCACGCTAGTTTCAGAAGGAGCAGGTGCAGCACCGACTGCAGGTGATGCCACACCTTCGCGCCTGCGGACGGAGAGTCGCAGATCGCCAGATTCTAGCGTTAATTCGGCGATATCAGAGCGATCGATGGTCGCCAATAGCTCTCGGATTTCTTGCCAATCAATTGCGCTCAAGGCTTCTTCTGACTCCGTAGAGAGACGATGCAAACTCGAACTCGGGGTACGCGTAACGTGTGGCAACCGCCCCCAGAAAACTGCATGTGTAAGGAACTGAATCTTCTAAGTACTGAATCTTCTAAGTACTAAATCATTTAAGTAAAAGGCGATCACGACGAATTAGGACTCGCGACCGAGGTACGAATCGTTGCGGGTGTCAATCTTAATTTTCTCGCCTACTTTAATAAACAGGGGTACCTGGATTTCAGCTCCAGTTTCTACTTTGGCAGGTTTGGTGCCGCCTGTAGCTGTATCGCCCTTCACTCCAGGGTCGGTTTCAGTGACTTCTAACACCACTGATGTAGGCAGCTCGACATCGATAATGCGCTCGCCCCATCGCAAAATGCCCACACCCATCTCTTCCTTGAGGTACTTCACTGTTTCGCCAATTTGCTCGGTGTTGAGAGAGATCTGATCGTAGGTCTCCATATCCATGAAGACGTAATCTTCACCTTCGGGATAGAGATATTGCATGTCAACTTTTTCGATATTGGCTTGCGGCACCATTTCTCCTGCTCTAAAGGTGCGCTCGACCGTATTGCCCGACATCATATTTTTTAGCTTTGTGCGGACAAATGCAGAGCCTTTGCCTGGCTTGACGTGCAGAAACTCGATTACTTTCCAAGGGCTGCCATCGAGTTCAATCGACGTGCCCGTGCGGAAGTCGTTACTGGAAATCATGGTTAAGGGGTCGTGCCAGAGCAGAAACGCGATAATTGTACCCCGTGGCGGACTCCGGGACTGCCGTCAACTGCAATTGCGGCCGTTAGCGGAACTAGGATGGATTTGCGCTGAGGTAGATTTAAGCTAGCCTTCTCATCTGCCGATATTCACATTCGTTGATATTTGCACTCGTTGACAGGAGCACTACTGTGGCCCAACCTCAAAAGTTTCGCAGTTTTGACGACATGATTGCGGGAGCAAGTGCACCCGTGTTGGTAGATTTCTATGCATCGTGGTGCGGTCCCTGTCGTTTAATGGCTGGCATTTTGGAGCACGTGAAAGCTCAAATTGGCGACGATCTGATGGTTGTCAAGATCGACACGGAAAAGTACGAGCGCATTGCAGCCAAGTGGCAGGTTGGGGCTTTGCCGACCCTTATTCTTTTTAAAAACGGCCAACCCATCGATCGGATTGAAGGGGTGTTGGAACCCGATGCGCTGCTCGCCCGCATTCAACAAAAGGTTGTAGCCTAACAGTCGAGGGTCGAGCTTACCGAGAGGTCGAGCTTACCGAGAGGTCGAGCTTACCGAGAAGTCGACGCCTTAGGGAGTTGACGGGTATCCCCTGCTAGCATGGCAAAGCTGTTAGCCGCACATTACCCATGCAACCCCGGCGCGTGGCGCGAGAATTAGCGCTTTTGAGTGTCAGTCAGCTGCCTGCTACGGCAGCCAAGCTAGAAGCAAAACAAATTGAAGAGTTTGTCATAGCCGCTATTCGGTCTCTCGAGAGCGAAGTTCACGACACTCTCGGGCAAGCATCTGACCAGGTCGATCGGAGCGATCGCCAGTTGCAGGATACTGAGGCTACGGTCCCATTACCTTTGACACCGCAAGACGAGCCTCAAAGTCAGCGCGAAGCAGCGGGTAACGAACCCGAACTCGTGCGCGTGCGTCAAGCTCGACAGCAACTCCAGCGCCAGATCGCTGCTCTAAAAACAGCCAATCCTGAGCGAGCGACTGTCAGCGTTCTATTGAGCGAAGTGACCGGCTTGACCGAGCGAGCTATCTCCGCGATTGACAACGCAACCCGCTACTTAACAACGCTAGAGCAACGCCTGCAAAGCACCCGTGCGGAGATGCGGGAAGCTATTGTCACCACGCAATCTGCTATCAACCATCTGGGAGCAGCGGTTTCGTTGCCTGAATTCGTCTACCACGCTGATACTCCAGCCGTGCGCGACTACGCCGTACGAGTCACGATCGCCGTTCAGACTCACAAAGCTGCCATCGACGAGCAGCTAGAGGCTGCCTTGGTGAATTGGAAACTCAACCGCTTGGGTTGCATCGAAAGAGATATCTTACGGGTGGCAGTAGCCGAAATACACGTGCTCAATAGCGTTCCCCAACGCGTTGCGATCAACGAAGCAATCGAACTCGCGAAAAAGTATGGTGACGAAGAATCCGCTTCGTTCATTAATGGCGTACTGCGCCGCGCGATCTCGCTTAGCAAAGAACGCGCTCGTGCTGAAATACCTTCTTCCACCCCTTAGAGACATTCTGCGGAGTCTGGACGTAAGCCTTGTCTGAAAGTTCGACGAGCCAGATACGAGGAAGAACGAGATGAGCGATCGCGAGTTGTCTTCCGAAGCAAGAGGATTCGATCTCACATTGGAAACGGCCTCCTTACAACGAGTGCGCGCGATCATTTCTGGCAAAGTGCAAGGCGTGGGCTACCGCTTCCACACTCAGCAAATGGCGCGATCGCTTGACGTGGCAGGTTGGGTGCGCAATCTCCCCGACGGGCGCGTCGAGGCTGTCTTTGAAGCTAGCGCGGTTCTCATCGAACGAGCCGTGCAGTGGTGTCATCGCGGCAGTCCAGCAGCTCGAGTGCGGGCCGTGGAAGTGGTATCCGAACCTCCAGAAGGGCTGCAGGGATTTGAAATTCGCTACTAGAGGCACGAGTGTGGGAATTGCGGATAGTTAAAACTGTCTGCCAACGCTATCTGCGTATTTCTCGCATGTCGATCGCGTAGAACAATGTCAGAGGACAAGGGCATTGGTACGATTTGAGGGTTGTAAATGGGCTTGATGACCAGTGGACGCTCGCCTTCAAACCCTACAAGCCCAGCTCGACAGTATTGTTGTCGGAAAATCGCAGGCTGTTCGACTGACGTTGACGGCTCTATTGGCTGGCGGTCACGCGTTACTCGAAGACGTACCGGGGGTAGGAAAAACGCTGCTGGCCAAGGCGATTGCTCAGTCCATCGCGGGAAGCTTCCAACGGATTCAATGCACCCCCGACCTATTACCTTCCGATATCACGGGTACGAACATTTGGAATCCACAGAATGGTGCCTTTGAATTTATCCCCGGCCCCATCTTTGCCAATATTTGTCTGGCTGACGAAATTAACCGGGCTACGCCTCGCACCCAAGCCGCCATGCTGGAAGTGATGGAAGAAGAACAGGTCACGATAGACGGCACCACCCGGCCTGTACCCGAGCCGTTTTTCGCGATCGCCACGCAAAACCCGATAGAGTATCAAGGCACGTTCACCCTACCCGAGGCCCAGCTAGACCGGTTTGCCCTCTCCTTCAGCTTGGGGTATCCCGAGTTGGAAGACGAACTAGATATCCTGCGCCGCCAGCAAAAGGGATCGCCGCTCCAGGAACTCAAAGCCTGTTTGTCCCTCGCGGATGTGACTGAACTACGGCAGGCGTGCCTGCAGGTTAAAGTTACTGAATCTTTGCAGCGCTATATTCTGGCTGTGGTCCGAGCCACCCGCACTCATCCGAGCCTGGTGCTGGGAGCCAGCCCGCGCGGTAGTGTGATGCTGCAGCGCACTGCTCAGGCCTGGGCCTATTTACTGGGTCGAAATTTCGTTATTCCTGACGACGTGAAAACCCTCGCGCCCTACGTTCTCAGTCACCGAGTGTTGACTGACGGCAGCGGAACGGCAATGGCGATTGTTGGCGAAATTTTGGCTGGGATGCCGGTCGAGTAAGTCCCGGTAGAGATTTGTATAAAATCAGGCACGATACCCTACCTTATCTCGAGCTTCAAGTTCAGCCTGTGACACGGCTTACGTTGCCTCGTGAAGGAGTTTGATAGACTGTGGTGCCACGGGGTTGAATTTCACTCTCCTGACTTGGCGAACTGCCCGTATCAGTCTTTTCTCATCCAAGCTCATGTTCAGCACTGAAGATTTTGCAAACGCGCTTGACAGCTACGACTACAGTTTTCAATCAGGACAAGTCGTGCAAGGTAAAGTAACCTCTATTGACCGCGACGAGGCCCTCATCGATATTGGCGGCAAGTCGATCGCGAGGTTACCCGCGAATGAAGCTTCCATGCAGCGCTCGCTAGCCCTGAGTGACGTGCTGGAGTTAGAGGAAGAACGAGATTTTCTGGTCATTCGCGAACAAGATTCTGACGGTCAGGTGACGCTATCGCTGAAGCGGCTAGAAGCGCAGCGAATTTGGGAGCGCCTACAAGCATCGCAGGATAACGGCGAGATTGTTCAGGCTACCGTGCTCAAGCCCAATCGCGGCGGCGTGGTGGTGGAGCTGCTAGGGATGCGAGGTTTCGTACCGCGATCGCATCTGGCTCAGCCTGATGCCATGGAAACGCTGACGGGTCAGACCCTCACCCTCAGTTATCTGGAAGTCAATCCTGATACGAATAAGCTGGTGCTGTCCGAGCGGTTAGCGCAGCGATCACTGGCGGTGCAGACGCTGGAGCGGGGCCAATTGATCGAAGGTACGGTAACGGGAATTAAGCCGTTTGGCGCCTTTGTTAACTTTGACGGCACGACTGGATTGCTCCATATCAAAGAAATCAGCGAAAGTTACATCAGGTCAATCAATGATGTGTTTCAGGTCGGTCAGACTATTAGAGCTGTCATTGTTTCTATTGATGAGGCTCGCGGTCGCATCAGCCTGTCAACTCGGGCTCTGGAAAAATCTCCCGGCGAGTTCGTAACCTCCCCTGAGGTAGTGTTTGAAGAAGCTGAAAAGCGAGCAAACTTCTATCGCAGCCGCATTTGAAGCGCGTAAAGTGAGTGCCCGTAAAGTGAGTGCTCGAAGGGTCTGGATGTAATTGCGATTCTTGGAGGTTTCGCACTAAGTGTTCGGCCAGTGCGCTAGGCTAAAGTGAGACGCTGTTACATTTGGAAACATTTGCCATGAAACGCCCTCACTTTAGTCGAGTTCGACGGTGGGCGATCGCGCTTGTAGCGATTGCGTGGCTTTGGAGTAGTCTGGCGGGAGCTCCGGTGTTGGCAGATGCTTCTGTAACAGCAGTGCCATCGCGAGCGACAGTAACGCAGCGCTTGCAGGCGATCGCGGACGAGTTGGAGTTCGTGCGTTTTTGCAATCGCGCCTCTTGCCGGTACAGAGATATCGAAGTGAGCGTATCTCCTGTATCGATGGAAGCAGGCATGTACGAGGGCGAGATTACTGCGGTAATGGATCGGCCTTCGACGACAATTGACAAGGCTCGCTATCGCTTTGAATTTGATGGTGATCGCTGGCGATTGTTGGGAGGAGAGGAGCTATCGGACGTGTCTTCCTTCTTCTTCAGTGGCGAGGATTATGAAGTGTATAGTGCTTACAGCGGTCGCACTCGCCTTGCTAAGCTCCAAAATGCCGACACATCTCTACGCGTCGGTTATCGCGATATTTATTTTTTACTCATGAAAGACGGAGTCGAGCGCGTCAAAGCCAATAAGGCGTAGATTCGTGTGGGGCGTGCCAAGGCATCAGAGTTTCGCTAGGCTGCATTTCAGTATGTATCTGGCAGTCAATAGGTGATGATGCGAGTGATTCCTCGCGTTTGGAGTTCGGGCTTTGCTCTGGTTGTGGTCGCGATCGCCTCTTGCACAGCACCAACGCCAGATTCGAGTCCGACACCAGACTCAAGTCCAATACTGACGCCAGATTCGAGTCCGACAGCAACTCCAAAAACCGTTTCACAAGCCGATCGCGCTGCAGCGAGTCGCCTTCGTCAGATCGGGCTAGAGTATCGCAGCGCTGGGGAATTTGATGCTGCTATTACAGCATTGCAAGAGTCAGTCGCGCTCGATCCGGAAACGCTTTCTGGCAGTGTAATTTTGGGTTGGACGCTGCATTTGGCCGGACGAGCAGCGGAAGCAGAACAAGCTTTGCAGGTGGCTCTCAAACGAGCTCCAGACCACATTCCTGCTCTCAACGCTCTCGGCATTGTCTATCTCGTGGACAGTCAGCTCGATCTCGCCATTTCTACCCACGAGCGTGCCGCCGATCTCAATCCAGACAATGAGATTGCGTTTTACAATCTCAGCCTGGCGTACCAGCGGGTGGGAAAATTCGGAATAGCTATCGAAAAAGCTCGTCGTGCGACTGAGTTAGAACCGCAGAACCCTCACCCGTGGGTTGCTTTGGCGATCGTGCATTGGTCATTTGAAGAGTCCGCTGCTGCCCGAGAGGCATATCAACGAGCTATTCAGTTAGACTCCCGCTATCAAGACAGTGCATATTTAGGACATCTGCGACAAGCTGGCTTCAGCTCCGAACAAATTCAGTTGAGCGATCGCATCCGCCAGGCTTTTGATCTTTGAATTGTGTCGAAATCACTTGAGTCTCAAGTAAAGCTTTAGCCTTTAAAATAGACAGATATAATCTATATTCATGCAATGCTAAAAAACCGGCATGGTTCAAATGTGGATAACAGATTAAGCGAGCTGGAGGTAGCCTGAAGGCTTGTCGTGCCACCCCCAAGCGATCGCACCGCATGAACTGTTCTGCATCCATCGCCAGCAGCTTATCTGCCGAAGTCCGGAAAACGCTTGAGATCGAGACTCTCTCTAAATCGGAGCCGATTAGCCAGCTCGCTGATGATTTTCAGGTGAGTCGAAAATTCGGGAAGGCTCATCCTCACTGGCTGGAAATGCTGGGATTCGAGCGTTTCAAAAGGGTATAATCCTGCTTCATCGAACTCACCTGGTCATCCTCGTAAGGTGGCCGAATTTGTCATGTCACTGTTCCCAAATCCTGCCTTTTTTTGAACCACGCCCGAATTCAGACCAGTGCGGGATGGGAGGTCACGACCAGATCATGCGAATAGCAGGTGTATTGCAACATTCTCTTTTTGAGGCGATCGCCTGCCGCTCGTTCGTCATTACAGAAGTGGTGCAGAGAGGGCTAATCGCTTTTACCATCGCGCTGTCTGTAAGCCCAGCCCAGTTGACGTACCACCCCTCGCAAGAGAGCTATTTCAGCACGAGTTGGGTGAGCGCGGTTGAACAAGCGGCGAAACTTTTCTAGCTTGCGCTGGGCCGTATGCGGCTGGAGATAACCGATGTCCAACAGCAACGTTTTCAGATGCTGGTAGAACCCTTCCATGACATCTGCCGGTACGCCATTTGCGACTGACTCTGCCGAACTGAGGGATGTCTCCAAACAAGCTAGGCGCAATTCGTAAAGACAGATGCCGACCGCTTGGGCAAGGTTTAGCGACGGATATATAGCGATGCTGGGAATAGTGACGTGATGGTGACAGATTGCGAGTTCGCGATTGTTGAGACCGCGATCTTCCGGCCCGAACACGATCGCCCCTGGCCCGCTTCCCGTCGCTACTAATTGAGCAAACCGCGATCGCGGCAATTCCGTTGCAAATGTAGAAGGATGCAAACGGCCAGCCGTACCCACCACCCACTGACAGCCCACAATTGCTGCAGACAATGCATCCACCTGCCGCGCCTTGGCTAACACGTCCGCCGCGTGTACTGCCATCTGCAGTGCCTCGCGATCGCTGGGACTGCAGCGAGGTGCCACCAACCACAAATCCATCACGCCCATATTTTTCATGACGCGAGCGATCGCACCCAGATTGAGCGGTCCAGCAGGTTCCACTAGCACGACGCGCACGCCGGAAAGGAAAGCGGGTTCGGGTCGATTCATTCAACCAACTGTTTGCGCTGCGACCTCTAAATTTTGCACTCGTGCGACGAACAAGCGGTATCCGGACTGTTTAAACGCTCTCTCCGCAAAGCTTGCTCCATTGGTTTTACGCCTTGCGAGGCAGCGATCGCGCTTCCGACCAAAGGGTTAGCACGTGTTTGAGGGTAGAACGCAACACGCGCGGGGCCCCGAAGTCAATCGGGATCAGGCGGTCGGGCAAACGCCAATCATCCACGCGCAACTCTCGCCAATCAGTCCCCGCGATCGCGATGTCTTCCATCTCTGGCATAACTCCCAGCTCGCACCCAGCCAGATAAATAGGAACTGTTTCGGGGTCGACGTCCAGAACCGCCATCAATACGCGATCGAGAGCAAACACGTCAGTAGCGGCTCCCAAAAGTCCTAAGGGCCTGGCGGTACCACCGCTGGGACCATTGCCTTCGTGACCGATGATGCCGTCGACGATAGAAAGCTGAGGCGCGATCGCTATTGCTGTTTCCACCAACATTTTGCCGAAACGCAGTTTGTCCTTGCCCGCTTCCATATGCCACCAAGCTTTCATCTTGCCGGGCACGCAGCCAAACAGGTTTTTCACGCCCAACGTGACCGTGAGCTGCGCGTGGGATTTCACTTTCGGCAGATTAATCACGACATCTGCACCCAAGGCTTCTTTGCTCAAACGCAGGTGGGCAAATGTCGCGCCTTCTGGTGCTGAGTACCGCTGACCGCGAAATTCAACGATGGGCAGATTCAGTTCGTCACAAACGGGGAGGAGGCCGTTCTGAGCTGCCACGCCGCGAGCGCTACCGAAGGCTGGACTGTCTCCAATAAAGGGTTCGCCACCCGCCGCGCGCACGGCTTCGGCTACGACGCGAACGATTTCGGGGCGAGTCGTACATTCGTGTTGAGGGCGAGAGCCCGTAAGCAGATTGGGCTTAAGTAAAACTCGGAGAGGGCGATCGCTCGACTGCGGTACGCCAGCCAAAATCCCTGCCATGCCTCCCCAGGGCTCCAGAGTGCGATCGAGTCCAGCACGCAGTTCATCGAGGTCGTAAGTCGCAACGGATTGAAGGCTAACGGTAGGCGAACTCACGTCACTCATGTTTGAAGCACTCAAAAAAACATCTATACCATTGTGCCCGCTTTCTGATGAATACTGCCGTTGAGCGAAGAAAACGCGACGATATAACGGATAAGACCAGGGGGTAACCTAAATAGGAATTGCGTTGTGTATTTCAACCCGTTTTGAGAAATATTCGTGATTTGCAAATTAAAGCCAACTCGTTTCGCTGCCTCATTTCTTTTGGCAATATTGCTGCAGACTTGGACCTCTCTAAATTTGACGACCAATCCGAGTAGCTATGTTGCTTTCGGCCAAGATCTAGGAACATCTTCACCAGATAAAGGGGGCAACTTCTCAGCTGAAGTAAAAGCTGTATCAGAGGAGACAGAGATTGAATCGGCGGCATTATTCTGGTTCCAGAAAACCTATGAAAGCTACAGAAATGGAGAGTATGAAGTAGCTATTGAACATTCTGAGAACGCAATGAATATCGAGCCAGACTATGCAGATATATACAATCTAAGATCGGCAATATTTAGCAAAATTGGTGACAGTGAGAATGCCATAAAGGAAACAGAAAGAGCAATACAGCTATCTCCTAAAAATGCTGGATATTATAGCAATATGGGAGTAGTCTTAAGCTATGTAGGTGATGAATATGGAGATAATAAAATCCTTCTTGAAGCTGTAGATTATTTTAACAGATCTATTGCATTAGATCCCGAGGAAGCCAATTCTTTTATTGGCAGAAGTGCAGCATATATTGGCTTGTCTAGATTTGATGAAGCCATTGCTGATGCTAACAAGGCTATCGAATTAGGTTCGAGCAATTCCTCCGACCCTATGGACTTAGTTGGTGCTTATACAAATCTGGCTTCAGCATTGAATGGTAATGGAAATCATAGGGAAGCTATTGTTGCTGCGAATAAAGCCATAGATTTAGATCCTAACGTTGGCTTCGCATATTTGTCTAGAGGCTTAGCCTATAGTAGATTGGGCTGGAATCGGTTAGCAAAAGTAGATCTTGCAAAGGCTGAAGAACTG
>JBCBVC010000121.1:0-12869 GCA_039817845.1 Cyanobacteria bacterium J06642_2 | reverse complement strand
CAAATCACTTAAAGCTTCCCCTTGCGAAAGATTTCAGTCAGCCTTAGAAATGAGACGAGCATTAGAATCTCTTACCCTATATGGCTATTGGACTATTGACTCACAAGGACTATATATTGGTTATCTCAATAATCAAGCTTTTCGTTTTGAACGAGAGAGGAACCATTCTGGAATTAAGTTTACTGCTTTTAGGAAATATTTAGACTCTGGAATTGAAAGAAAAATAACGCGCTATTCGGTTTCCAGACTTACGGAACTAGAGGCAGAAAAGAAGACAAAAGACTTTATGCTTGCTGTAGTCAATGGAAATCTATAGTTGAACTCGGGCTAGCGTTATGCCATGCGAATCCTTCGTCTGGGAAATCGAATCAGGAGATGGAATGGGATACGAGATCGCCCCCCTTCTCAAGAAGCATCCCTAAGCTTTGCAGGACACAACACGTAGACTACGATTCAGTCCTGCCTCGCCTCGCGTTCCACGCTAGACGTATTACGCTAGACGAAACACTATTGAAGTATGATTCAGTCGTTTCGTTGCAAGCACACGCGATCGCTCTACGAAGGAGGCAACCCACGCCGCTTTAGAGCTTTCAAAGACGTTGCAATTCGCAAGCTCACTCAGCTCGACGCTGCTCAGACTCTAGAATTCCTCCGCTCTCCCCCTGGCAATCAGCTCGAAGCCCTGAAAGGCGATCGCAAAGGTCAGTACAGCATCCGAATCAACATCCAATTTCGCCTGTGTTTCGTCTGGACTGACAACGGCCCCACTGATGTCGAGATTGTTGACTACCACCGATAACCCCATGACCCGCCCCACAAACCGAATGCGTCCCGTTCATCCCGGCGAAATCCTGCGCGAGGACTTTCTCGTTCCGCTCGGGATGAGTGCCAATGCTCTTGCTCTAGCACTCAATGTTCCTGCCACTCGCATTCACGCGATCGTCAACGAGCGCCGCTCCATCACCGCCGATACTGCCGAACGCCTAGCCCGCTACTTCGGCGGCGATGCCGCATCCTGGCTCAGCCTTCAAGCCACCTACGACCTCAAAACCCTCCCCACTCGCGACGAAATCCTCAAACGCATTGAGCCGCGTGTCACCGAAAACTCGGCCTGATTTCGCAAGGCATCTCGATGGTGCTGAAGGGATTAGAGCGCCCTGCTACCATCAGAGCAACACTCTTCAGCGCAGCCTCCTCATTTGTCATGGCGCAAGTCGAACGAATTCAAGCCGAAATCGAAGCGCTCTCGCAGGAAGACTTTGCGCGCTTGCGGGAGTGGATCGCCGAAAAAGACTGGCAACTATGGGACGAGCAGCTTGAAGCTGATGTTGCGGAAGGCAAACTAGACTTCTTGATGGAAGAATCTATGACAGCTAAAGCCAAAGGCCAACTTCAGGAACTCTAGGTGCATCGAACCACACCCCAATTTTGGAAGCACTTCTACGCCCAACCCGAAGCCATTCAACGCACCGCCCGCAAAAACTACGAGCTACTCAAAGCCAACTCCACCCACTCCTCACTCAATTTCAAAAAAGTCGGCGAATACTGGTCAGTCCGCATCGGTCTCAGCCACCGGGCACTAGCCGTGGAGGATGTCTCTGACTTCATTTGGACGTAGATCGGCGATCGTGACGAATACGATCGCCCTCTCCACTAACCTTCATGACCGACCGCCAACTCCCCAGACAGTCCCTCGGCTTCTTCCCCACTCCCCTCGTCGAACTCCCCTGCCTCGCCAAACGTTTGGGTGGCCCCCGCCTCTTCATCAAACGCGACGACCAAACCGGACTCGCCCTCGGCGGCAACAAAACCCGCAAACTCGAATACTTCCTCGCGGAGGCGATCGCCTCAAGCTTGCGCCGATCTCCTCCATCACCATCCGCCCGTAGACACTGAAGGAAATCCACTATGTCACGCACGAGTGGCTATCTGAGCAAATCCCTTTTTTGACTGCCAATTGGATACCCCCAGCAATACCTCTAAACACGACAACGCGCGCGCAATGCCTTGTTCGGCCACCGGCGAAAGTCGATCGGCTACGTCAAAATTAGCTCCGGGCACCGTAACCCACCACGATTGAGGAGCGCGTCCGTACAGTGCTTTCGTTAGGGCTAAAAGCGACCTCGGATCGCTGGCGCGATCGCGGAGGTGCGATGTTGAGGATGGATATAGCGTGGTCAGTTGCACTCCACACGGACAGACTTCCCAGTCCGAACAAGCATCGACAAAAATAGCAACATCAACACTTTGAAGCTCTTCAACCAGTTCTGGGGTTAATTGGGGTACGGCCAGCGCTCGGACGTGAGGTAACTGCCAATCGGCCACGATTGATGCGATGCGAATGCCAATAGCATCGTCGCCGCGTAGCGCATTTCCATATCCGATGGCGAGCGTACGGCGATACGGTTCGGTACGCTTTCTACCCCTACTTTTCATAAACTCGTCCGCGAAACTGCTCGAAACAATGAACTCCTTAGGTTCGCGTGCACTAACTCCACGTCGCTCGGTCAATCTCCGCGACCTCACATAGAAGCTTAAGTAAAAAACTTGGGGAAAGTGTGAGGCTGTGGATTCGAGATAACGAGTGCCTCACGAGTTCCTCAAACCGAACTGATGTAATGAAGTCAGCCAGGGCATACGCTTGCCCGACTAAGGAAACAGAGTGTCATGGTTCGCTCTGATATGTGTCATACAAGTGTTGGTTTCAACGCGATCGCGCCGGGCAAACTTTGCCAGCGGTATGGAACTGGAGAACGCACGTTTGCAGGTGCCAACTTATCCAAATCCGATCTCAGTCAGGCTCAGCTAGTTGGCATTGACCTCCACGAGGCAAATTTGCGCGGAGCTAATCTACACGGCACGAATTTCACCCGTGCCAATCTCGCCGGTGCGAAGCTGAGTGCGGCAAAACTAGGTCAGTCAGGCCCGCGCCGTTTGGATATTCTCGGCAATATTTTGTTTGGCGCTATTTTTCTTAGCAGTATGCTGGTTGGAGCGTTCCATCCTGGAGTGCTGTTAGCTAGTGCTTTTGTCTGGGGCCTGCTCTTTGGCGCATCCGTGGCTGTCACGCGAGCTCACGTGCGCGTGACCGACTTCAGCCGAGCTGATCTGCGTGGTGCCAACTTGAACGGCACGCGCGGCCGAGCCATTTATCTGGGCGCGATCTATGACAATACGACTGAGTTTGCTCCCGGATTTGACCCTGCCAAAATGGGGATGAAAGCGACAACGTAACCGTACGCGACTCAAGCTTTTGAGTTGAGGCGATAGCGAGCAAAGGCTTTCTCTCCTTCAATCGCCCAGAACGGCACGGTACTTACTACCAGACACAATCCTAAATCCTCGATTGATAGGGGCAATGTGACGAACATATGCTGCAAGACGGACAAGTAAAGTACGGCGAATTGCAGGCTGGCGGTCGCGATCGCAGCTCCCAGTAGAGGCAAGTTGGAGCGAGGATCCAACTGGAAAAATGAATCGCGATCGGAGCGCATGGTTTGCGCTAGAGCAATGCGAGAAAAAGCCAATGTGGCAAATGCCATCGTCTGCCATTCAGCCCGATTGTGGGACCAGTAGGCATAAGCAATCGTCAACAATAACAGCCCTAATTGCAGCCCCACCCAGACAATCGTGCGCCCGACGCCGCGTCCGAAAATACTCTCGCTGGCGCGATAGGGCGGTCGATTCATCACGCTTCTTTCTCCCGGTTCCACGCTCAGCGCAATGGCTAAAATTCCGTCTCCCAACAAGTTAATCCAGAGGATTTGCAAAGGCAGCAGCGGCAGCGGCATCCCCAACAAAGGCGCGATCGCGATCGCCCAGAGTTCGCCGCTGTTGCCCGTCAGGGTGAACTTAATAAATTTGCGGATGTTGTCGTAAATGACGCGGCCTTCGCGAGTGGCGGCCACGATGGTGGCAAAGTTGTCATCCAGCAACACCATATCGGCTGCTTCTTTGGCCACATCCGTACCTGTAATGCCCATCGCCACCCCAATGTGGGCCTGTTTGAGAGCGGGAGCGTCGTTGACTCCATCTCCCGTCATGGCGACGACGTGCCCTCGCTGCTGCAGGGAGCGCACGATGTCCAGTTTGTTTTGCGGCGAGACTCGCGCGTAGACGGCCACTTGCTCGGTTTGACGTGCCAGTTCGCTGTCAGAGAGACGATCCAATTCCATACCCGTGAGGACGCGATCTCCTTCACTCAATCCCAATTTGCGCGCGATGTGGAGCGCCGTGAGAGGATGATCGCCCGTAATCATCAGCGGTCGAATCCCGGCCGAGCGACAGAGTTGAATAGCCGTCTGGACTTCCACTCGTGCTGGATCGACCGTGCCTACCGTTCCGACAAATGCGAACTGTCGTTCGAGTGCATCCGTATCGATCTCGTGCGCTCTTTTTTTTAGAGGGCGAAATGCAACGCCCAAAACGCGAATGCCTTCGCTAGCAAGGCGATCGCTGTCAGCGAGAATTTTCCGCCGAAGGGCGCTATCCAGAGGAAGGCAACATCCTGCGACCCAAGCGCGATCGCAAATCTCGATGGCACAATCGACCGCTCCTTTCATAAAGGCCACACTCTGGCAGTCTTTCACCTGCAAGCGCCAAGGCTCTAAAGCCATTGCCGCCGCAGACAGGTTGAGATCGGGCGGAGGCAATGCGTGCACCGTAGTCATCAGCTTGCGATCGGAGTCAAAGGGCAGTTCGGCAATGCGGGGAAACCAAGTCTCAAGCTCTCCTTTCTCCAGGTCCCAAGCGGTTGCCGCGACAACGAGCGCTGTTTCCGTCGGATCGCCGACTTCCCGCGCCCGTTCGGAGCGGTCGGATGCAGGTTCTAGGTGCGCGTCATTGCACAAACTGGCTCCGGCGAGCAGCAAAGCAAAGTCGGGCGCGTCCTTCAGCACCAATCGAGTTTGAGGAACAGTCGCGCGCGTCTGAGGCGTCACGTCCATCTGCTGCGTTATCGTACTGAGCGATGTCACCGTCATCCGGTTTTCGGTCAGCGTCCCGGTCTTGTCGGAACAAATCACGTCTACCGAACCGAGCGTTTCAACTGCGGGCAATTTCCGAATCAGGGCGCGCCGTTCCAGCATCCGTTGCGCTCCTAACGCCAGAGCGATCGTCACCATGGCAGGCAGACCTTCTGGTACTGCAGCCACGGCCAAACTCACAGCCGTCAAAAACATGTCGGAAACGCTTTCGCCTCGTCCCAACCCCAACCCAAAAATGACCGCCACGATCGCCAAAATCACGACCGCCAATCCCTTGCCCAGCTTTTCCAGCCGTAGTTGCAACGGGGTCAACTGGCGGTGCGTAGTTTGAATCGCAGTCGCAATGCGACCCAGTTCCGTCGCCATCCCCGTCGCCGTTACTGCTGCCACGCCGCGCCCGTAGGCCACCACCGTTCCCATGAACGCCATATTGCCGCGATCTCCCACAGGTAGCGCAGTAGTCGCTAGGGTGCGAGCGTGCTTATCGACAGGCTGCGACTCCCCCGTAAGCGAGGCTTCGAGGGTGCGAAGATTGAAACTTTCAAGCAGGCGACAGTCTGCCGGAACGACATTACCTGCTTCCAGTAGCACGATATCGCCTCGCACCAGTTCGCGCGCCGAGATCTCGGCCACCTGCCGATCGCGCCGCACCCGCACGGTCGGCACGGCTAGGCGTTTGAGGGCAGCGATCGCCCGTTCGGCCTGATACTCCTGCCTTAGACCCAGGGCTGCGTTAAAGATGACAATGGCAAAAATGGCGATCGCTTCGCGCACGTCTCCCAGGAAACCAGAGACGATGGCCGCTACCAACAAAATGACCACCATCGTCGCTGTCAGCTGCCGCCACAGAATCGTCCACCAACTGTCGAGTTTGTGCTGGGCGAGTTCGTTATACCCGTTCGCGATCAGGCGGCGTTCTGCTTCTGCGGTATCCAATCCCTCAGCGCGAGCATCGAGCTGCCGGAGAACCTCGGAGACGTCTAACTGATACGCGAGAGTCATTGCAGGCGATCGCCATCGGATGAAACGCAAAGGGCGATGGCACCTTCATTATCTTCACCGCCTGAGCTCAGGACGCGAGAGCCCGACCGAGAATGCTAACGCCCCCACAGCCGACGCCCCCGTTTCGACTTCTTACCGTCCTCTCGCAGCGGTTGCGTCCCCGTAGCCGGATAGTCATCGTGACTGGGGCCGAAAGCACCTTTGGCTAGCGGAGCAAAGATAGCGGCGATCGCCTGTTGCAGAGATTGGAAAAACTTTTGAATCGCCTTCATTTCGTTCTCCTCATGTCAATGGGATATACGAGGCATTCACTTATCCTGGAGGTCATCAACCATCGGCGGACAGCTGTTCTTCATGCCGGTCATACATTCGTTCCCAACATCGTTCTAAAAGTCGGACGCAATCTCCTCGCCAGCACCGATTCAAATATTGAATGCGATACATGCGAGCAAATCGATACGGATTCCAAACCACAGGCAGTCCGCGAGCGAACAAACGCTGACTGAAATACGCTCGCCACGGAACCGCAAAGCCGATACACATGGACAACACCGACATGAAACTACAACCTCCTAATGTGGAATGCGACCGATTAAAACGGAGTGGGTGCGAGGTAATCGCGGGCAAAGCTGTCTCGATGCAGCGGGCGATCTAGCAGCAATCCTTCGCCACCCAAAGGCACGTTTTCGCTGATTTGCTGCCCCTCCACCGATAGATAAAAGTCGGCATCCGGATCGAGACTCGTGGCCGTATACAGCACCTGAGCGACCCGGTACACCATTGAAGTGCTACCGCCCCCTCCCGCGAACTCGCTCGATAGATCGACATAGATACCGCCCGAGCGCACTTGTAAATCCAACAGCTCGGTTCCGAGCGGAATCGCGGCCATCGCTCTGTCATCCGTCGAGTGAATGGGGCCTTCCAGGAGCATCGTCATCGCTGTCGTGAGTGCGTCTTCCGCTGTCTCCGTCGGCGATATTTCTAGCGGCATCGGAGCCAGGGCGATATTCATCCCGACGGTCTTCAGCCAGTAGATGTGCAGCGGGGCAGCGATCGGCGCGCGCTCGATGGTTTCAACTCGCGGTGTATCGATGCGCGGCAGCACGCGACCTCGATACCAAGTTCCCAACCCGAGAAGGAGCGTGAGGATGGCAATGCCGATAACTCCTTCCTTGAATACGTGATGGGGATGGGCGTGTAATGCTTTCATCACTGCACCTCTCGCGCTAACCCTCACTCTTCACACCCAGCACTGCCATGAACTGCACGGAGCCACCGACAGTACGGAGCATTAGTGAACTGGCCCCTCGGCATCATCGTCGGCAGCCAAGCCAATTTCCGCACTCGCCCGCTCCGACATGGCATCCTGTCGCAAATCATCGTGTTGCCGCATTTCTGTCAAACGTTCGCGGGCCGACTCGGCTAATTCTCGTTCCTCCGTCGCCAAACCGTCACTTTCGGTGCGTTCGAGCATGTTGGCGCGCAGGCGATCGTCATGCTGGCGATCGCGGGCAACGGATTCTCGGACTCGATCTCTAGCAGTCATGATGAAAACCGTAATCTCGTAGGTTTTGTCTCTGTTTTGAATGTAGGTAGAAAAGTTGAGAAACTCGTGAGTTCTCTGGAAGCAGAGCGAGCTCCAGCTAAACACACCGCATAGTTTCCTCACATTATTTTTCTAAAATCGGAGTAGGAATAGGCTCTATCTAGCCAATCTTTAGTTTCAAAACTCAGTCAGACACCTGCCTGCGAGCGAGTGAAGGTAAAGCATTAGCCGTGCAGAGCCGAGGAGAAATCATCATGCTTGACTACCATTACGACGATTTCATCCGGCTATCTAAAGTCCCCATCGCGTCGGAAATGGGGTTCGATCCATGGGCTAATGCTTACTTTGCTAGGTTTGCACGCAAGACAGACCATCCCATCAAAGTGATGCTGCAGGAAGGGTTAAAGGCTCACATTGACGCTGGCAGTCTGTTAGCAGAACATGTGCGCGACGCGATCGCTCTTCTACTCTGGGCTGATGCCAATCGTTCGGCACCTGCTTAGCGTGTGACGCGATCGCTAAAGAGGGGGTCTGGAGGTTAGACGCATGCGTAGATTTCGCAATCGCCGTGCAGCAGGTCGCTTGTTGGCAACCAAGCTGGCCCACTATGCCAAACAGCCTGACACGATCGTGTTAGGTTTACCTCGCGGCGGCATTCCAGTGGCTTACGAAATCGCGCGAAGCCTCGATCTGGCCTTGGATATGTGCCTGGTCCGCAAGTTAGGCGTGCCCTGGCATTCCGAACTCGCTATGGGAGCGATCGCGGCTAATGGCATCATGGTCCTCAATTCAGACGTAGTCGCATCATTGAGCATTGCCAAAGCCGAGATTGATGCTGTGGCCGAAGTTGAACGCCGCGAACTCAAACGTCGAGAAAACTTGTATCGGGGCGATCGCCCGCAGCCGGAGCTACAGGGCAAGACTCTCATCATTGTCGATGACGGCATCGCCACTGGGTCTAGTCTGCGCGCTGCTTTAGCCATCCTGCGCCAGCAGCACCCTGCTCGCATCGTCGTAGCTGTACCCGTGATACCGATCGAAACTCACGCGCTTTTGCGCCAGGAAGTCGATGAGATCGTTTGCTTGCTCCAACCCGTACCGTTCTTCGCCATTGGCGCGTGGTACGAACGGTTCGAGCAAGTACCGGATGAGCAAGTCAAAGCACTCCTTCAGCACGCTCCTGCGCCCGTGCCCAATGCGATCGCGTAACCTTTCGCTCGCTGTCGTTTTGACCTCTACGAACAACGGTTCGCAGTCGCCCCATAAACCACCTATAGCAGCCGTCAAGCTGCTTAGGACGTTTTAGCTACCCAGAACCCAGGCGCAGTCAGAGCCTCTGTGTCCTAACTAAAACGTCAAGAGCAATATGGAGATGGGTAGAGCATTGTTGTTTCACACAACGCTTGACAGTAATGCCGAGCACCGAGCGATGGCCACACTCAGTACTCGGCGCGAGTGTTCCTGTAGCTTAAGCCTTGGATGATGCGGTAAGCCCTTCAGTAGCGGCGATCGCCAATCGGGTCTTAATCACTGTATCGGGGTTGAGGCTGATGGAGTCGATGCCTGCTTCGACGAGAAACTCAGCGAACTCGGGATAGTCACTGGGAGCTTGGCCGCAGATGCCGATCTTGCGGTGATTGGCTTTAGCTGTGTGAATGACCGCTGCAATCATCCGTTTGACCGCTGCGTTGCGCTCGTCAAAGATGTGAGCCACCAGTGCCGAATCGCGATCGAGGCCGAGAGTGAGCTGCGTTAGGTCGTTCGAGCCGATGGAAAAACCATCGAAGATTTGGCTGAATTCGTCCGCCAGGATGACATTGCTAGGCACCTCGCACATAACGTAGACCTGCAGGCCGTCAACGCCGCGTTCGAGGCCGTTGCCTGCCATTTCCGCTAACACCTGCCGACCTTCGTCGGGCGTGCGGCAGAAGGGAATCATCGGAATCACGTTCGCGAGCCCCATCTCCTCCCGCACGCGTTTGAGAGCTTGACATTCTAGTGCAAAGGCATCGCGATAGTCTTCGTCGTAGTACCGAGACGCACCGCGCCACCCGATCATCGGGTTTTCTTCCTTCGGCTCGAACTGTCTGCCGCCTAGTAGATTGGCGTATTCGTTGCTCTTGAAGTCCGACATGCGCACGACGACGGGCTTGGGATAGAAGGCTGCCGCGATCGCCCCCACTCCTTGAGCCAACTTATCGACAAAGAAGTCGGACTTGCGCTCGTAGAGAGCCGTCAGTTCAGCAATCTCATGTCGAATCAACGGATCTTCAAGGCGATCGAAGTGGAGCAAGGCCAGGGGGTGAACCTTGATGTGGTTGGCAATGATGAACTCCAGTCGAGCTAGACCGACACCGTCGCAGGGAATTGAGGCCAATCGCATGGCTTCTTCTGGGTTGCCGACGTTCATTAATACTTGCGTGCGCGGTCGGGGCAGAGTGCCTAACTCGGTTTCAACGATGCTGAATGGGACTAACCCGACATAGACTGTGCCCTCTTCGCCCTCCGCACAGGAGATCGTGATGTTTTGCCCCGTAGCGATCGCGTCGGTGGCATTCCCGCAGCCTACGATCGCTGGAATCCCCATTTCGCGAGCGATGATGGCGGCGTGGCAGGTGCGTCCTCCCTGATTGGTCACGATCGCCCCGGCCTTTTTCATAATTGGTTCCCAGTCGGGGTCGGTTTTGTTGGTGACGAGAACTTCGCCTGGTTGGAACTGGTCGATTTGATGCACGTCCAAAATGACGCGCGCTGCTCCCTGACCGATGGCTTCTCCGACAGCCCGACCCGCTACGAGAATGTCGCCAGAGCCGTCCAGCCGATAGCTACGCAGAACCGTACTGGTTTTCTGCGACTGTACAGTTTCCGGACGGGCTTGCACTACGAATAGTTTGCCAGTCACTCCGTCTTTGGCCCATTCGATATCCATTGGCGTGTAGGTGCCGCGAGCTTCAGAATAGTGATCTTCGATAATGCAGGCCCACTTCGCCAGCATCAGAATTTCGTCGTCGGTGAGAGCGTAGCGCAGGCGATCGCCGTCGGGTACCGGTACGTTCTTGGTCTGCTTGCTGCCGCCAACGTCATAGATCATCTTGATTTCTTTGCTACCCAGTCGCTTGCTCAGAATTGGCCGGGCTCCTTGCTGCAAGGTGGGTTTGAAGACCAGATATTCGTCTGGGTTCACGGCACCTTGCACCACGTTTTCGCCCAAGCCGTAGGCAGCCGTAATGAGTGCTGCGTCTTTGAACCCCGATTCCGTGTCGATCGAGAACATGACGCCCGAGGTGGCCAAGTCAGAGCGCACCATTTTCTGGACGCCGACGGATAGTGCGACTTCAAAATGATCGAAGCCTTTGATCGTGCGGTAGGAGATGGCGCGATCGGTGAAGAGTGACGCGAAGCAATGGTGACAGGCATCCAAAACGGCTTTCACGCCGCGCACGTTTAGATAGGTTTCCTGCTGTCCGGCAAAACTGGCATCGGGCAGATCTTCGGCGGTTGCGCTGGAGCGCACGGCTACGTCCGTATCGAGACTGTAGGTCTGGCAAGCTTCGCGTTCGGCAGGATCTTCAAGGCGATCGCATGTCTGCGCCGATTCGCCGTAGCGCTGGCAAAGCTGTACGTAAGCTTGTGCGATTTCTAAGTCTAATTCTGGTGGGAAAGGGGTGTGTAGAATCAGGTTGCGAGCTTGTCGTCCTCGCTCGCGCAAATTAGCCATATTCTCCACATCTAAATCCGCAAAAATGGATTGCAGCTTTGCTTGCAATCCGGCTTTTTCGATAAAGAAGCGAAAGGCGGTGGCCGTAGTAGCAAATCCGGCTGGAACGCTAATCCCTCGCTGTCCTAATGCTCGGATCATTTCTCCCAGCGAAGCATTTTTACCGCCGACTAACGGCACGTCAACAATGCCGACATTTTCAAACCACAAAACAAAAGCGCGATCGCGATTGGTCGTGCCTGCATCAGAGCGATCGTTATTTCGGACGGGCGTGGCTACCATAACTCGACTGTCCTTTGACGCACTTATCGAGGCATCTAGAAGCGATTGCGGGGGCAACTTTATGTAGCCCAAACGTCCTAGATCCCCCACATCCATCTATAAGAAAAGATCGTGAGGAAGATATGAGGCTTGGAGGAGATCGTTAGCTGAGAATGTGGAACTCTCCGCCGCGCGCGATCGCTTGTTGATAAGCAGGGCGCGCGCGAATTCGCTGGAGAAACGCCATTAGGTTCGGATGACGGTCGTCCAGTCCCGCTCGCACGACAGCGACTTCGAGAGGAAAGCTCATTTGAATATCAGCAGCGGTAAATTCATCTCCCGCAAACCAGAGGCTTTTCGCCAGTTCTGATTCCAAAAAATCAAGATGTCGAGCAATTTGAGGCCCGATAAAAGCGCTCTGGGTCCGTTCGGAAATTTTCTGAGCGATGGGACGAGCGAAAAAGGGCATCGGTCTTTGCTCGATGCGAGCGAACAAGAGGGGCAAAAAGAGCAGCGGCATCATAGAGCCTTCGGCGTAATGCAGCCAGTAGGTGTAACGCCAGCGTTCGGGCTTACCAGGAGTGGGAATGAAGCGGCCGTTCCCGTAGCGCTCCACTAGATATTCGAGAATGGCTCCCGATTCTGCCAACGTCAGTTCGCCATCGGTGATGACCGGAGATTTCCCCAGGGGATGCACGGTACGCAGCTCAGCCGGAGCCAACATGGTGTCGGAGTTGCGCTCGTAGAATTTGATGTCGTATTCAACACCCAGTTCTTCCAACATCCACAACACTCGCTGCGATCGCGAGTGATTCAGATGATGAACGGTCAGCATTACGCGATTCTCCAACAGAACTGCCTATATTGTTGCGAGATTCAACAGTATCTGGGTGAGGCTTCGAACATTCTTTGTCTAGTGCTGCAAAAGCTATTTCTAGAGATTAGTTACGATTGGAAGAGCTAGAGGCGATCGCGATATGGACGCAGAAACGTGCCTAGGATGCGGACTCAAAGCGCATAAAATTGACGGCCCCGTTCACAAATACTTAGGCAGCTCTCCAAGCTGTTGGGCGCGATATGGTGAGTTGCTTGCCCGAGAATATCAAGATGCGCGATATATGGCCGTTCACGCATTAACCGTTGATGCATATGCACTGCAACATCCAGGTCAGGAAAGTCCTCAAACCACTCAATCAGCTTACGTTCATCTAGCTAGTCTTTTCAGCTATTTCGAGTTAGGAAAACCACTCTCAGAATTGCATGGAGTGAAACAAGCGATCGAGTGCATCCCAGTTTTGTAATGAGTAGATGTGCTTAGAGTCATTGGTTGCAATGAGTCGCTATGGTGACACCACTG
>JBCBVC010000120.1:0-13177 GCA_039817845.1 Cyanobacteria bacterium J06642_2 | reverse complement strand
TACTGATATTTGAATCGTGTTATTTGATTCACATGAAGCGCAAAATTACTACATCATGTTATGCCAATTCAGTAGATATCGCGTCTCGTGGTAGATTTTACTCCCAATATGCTTATAATTGTGCTTGTCTTAGCTCGTTACTCATGACTCTGCCCCGGTTGCTCGCCGGGGTAGTTATTTTTATATAGAGACTAAGTCCGTTACATCCGTAAGGTACAGAACAATTCCGTAATCTAGCGCAGGATTTGAAACAGAAGGTGTTGGCTAGCTTGGCGCGCGCGATCGCGGTAGTCTTGAGCCGAAATGCCAAGGAGAGGTAGGACGGGTTCGAGGTGGAGCGTCACGAATTGCGGGCGGATGCGATCGCGCATGTAGCGAAACGTCTCCAAGATTTGAGCTCTTGCTTGGCGCGCCTGGGGGGGCGAACTGTCAGCCAGCATGGTTTTGAGAAACTGTTTGGCAAAACTAACGTGGCCGCATTCTTGCTGGCGGATGCGACGAAATGTGGCACCTAGGGGGGCTGGAAATTCTGCTTGGAGGTCGAGTAAGAACAGTGCGGAGGCCTCTACCACCATTGAGCCGATGACTAAATCGAGACTGTCCGTACACGTATGGATGCGGTCCCGTAGTTCTTCCGCCCACGCTGGGACAGGAGGAATCGCAGGTGTGCCCGGCAGTTGGGAAATCAGTTCGGCAAATACCTCGGCGTGCCAAACTTCATCTGCATGATGGACTTGGTACGAATAGCGCTGCAGTCGAGGATCGTCAGCGGTTCTTGCTAAGCAGAGGGAAAGTTCTTGGGCCGCGAGTTCGCCGTAGTAAAATCCCGACCACAAATGCAGAAATTCCGGACGATTGAGCGGGTCGGAAGTCGCATCTGCTGTCGGGGCCGGGTAAATCTCGCTGGAGCAAGGGGCAACGGGTGCAGCAGCTAAGCCACGAGGACGCGAAAGCACTGAAGCCATAAAACTGGCCAAACGAAACTTGTGTTTAGCTTACATCTCGACTGATGTCGTGGTTTCTTTGAATACCACTTCATCGGCTCGAGGATTGACGGTTACCAGTTCGAGTTCGAGCCATTCTCCTGGTTCGGCGTGACGCTGCAGGTAAACGGGGACCCGAAATGCAATGTCGTCGAGTAATACCATGACCAGATTGTCCATCTCCCGCAAATAGCCCAACACCTGACCGTGCCAGTTGATCGCTCCAGACCGCTTCAGATATTCCAATGTCCAGTAGCGGTTAGCATGACGTTCGATTTGCGTGGCCGTATACGTAATCGTGCCTAAAGACGCGATCGCCTCTTGCACTTGCTGGGGCGTAAAAGGCAGTGGTGCGCCAGCCAAAAAGGCCTTGAGCTGGAAGTGAACCAGTAGATCGCTGTAACGACGGATGGGCGACGTAGCTTGGCTGTAGGCCTCTAACCCCAAGCCTCCGTGTCGGCTGGGGGTGAGCCCAATTTCCCCTCGTTTCATGTAGCGCATAATGGCAAACGATCGGACTGGACCTGGGGCAAAGCCAGCCAAAACTTCATCAGACGGTAAGTCAGGAGCTACTTGAAAGCGGTAAGGAACGGGCAGGTCCTTGTCTGTGGCAAAGTGGGCGGCGGCGGCTCCAGTCAACACCATGAGTTCGGAGACGAGCTGGCGCGAGGGCGTTTCTTCGATTTTGGAGATGTCGAGCTGCGAGCCTGCTTCTGTTTCAGCCAGTTTGATACTTTGTTCGGGCAGACCAATCGAGATCGCGCCTTGTTGTAATCGCCATTGGTAGCGCAACTGCCCCGCAGCAGCAATCTCGCTGAGTTCGGGTTCGACGCCGAGTTCTAATAGTTCGTCGGCTTCTTCGTACGTGAGGCGATATGTGACGCGGATATAACTGGCACAAACCTGCACGTCGGCGATCGCGCCTGTTTCATCTAGTACGACGCCAAAACTGAGGGCGCAGGAGGTTTGTCCTTGCCGTAAGCTCATCGGTCCAGCGGCTAGCTCTAGCGGCAGCATGGGAATGAGGCGATCGGGTAGATAGAGACTGGTGCCGCGCCGCCGTGCTTCACTCTCGATTTCGTCTCCTGGCGTTAGCCAGCGGGTCGGATCGGCAATGTGAATCCACAGGCACTGCCGACCGTCCGAAAGGGGTTCGACACTAAGACCGTCATCAATCTCGCACGTGCTGGCATCGTCGATGGTGTAGATCTTCAGATGGGTTAAATCTTTGCGCTTGGCGGTATCTGGCGGCGGCTCGTCCAAACAAGCGATCGCCGCCGCTTTCACTTCAGCAGGAAAAGCAGTTGGGATTTGATGGCGGCGCAGGGCCAAGTTTTCGTGCTCGGCCCACACCCCTAATGCCACGAGGGTCTCCAGCGCACCGCGAGCTGACGTCGGTTGCTGGAGACGCTGCAACAAGGCAATGGCCTGTTGGCGATCCGAGGCTTCGTCATCGAACAGCGCCAAACGTTCCAGAGATTCCAATCGCAAGCGTTCGCCTGGACTCCATTCCACCGCTTCGCCCTGGTGCAAAGCCTTATCTAACTTAGCCTCGAACTCAGCTTTCTCCCGTTCTTTGCGCTCGGTGACGGCAAGTTGATGCTGAATTTCCTCAACCTGTACCCGCGATCGCGGTTCGAAGGCATCTCCTTTGCGCTTAAAGTACTGGCGATCGTCGGAGAGTAGGCGAAATACGGCATAGGTTGCCGCTGGAGCGTGGCTGGAAAAAATCATCTCGGCCAATTCATCCGGTGCCATCGGCTGCGGCTCTTCGCTCAGCAATTCCCAGGCGATCGCTAAGTGTTCGGGGTCGAGATTGACTTCTACCTGCTGCCAAAACGGCGTGATGTCCGCTGGCGTACGAGCTTGCTGTTCCGCAATGACAAACGTAATCTGACGCGGGTGAATTTTATGGGTTTGGCCCGTCGCGCTGGCGAGAATGAGATGCTTCTTTCCCTCCGTACCCTGGACTACCCCCAGTTTGCGATCGCCATCGAGGCGAAATTCAACCAGCGTACCTTTCTCCACAATGGGCTCCAACTACATCTGCTGACCCGCAGGCAGCTCACCCATTCTAAAAACTCGCGTGCCATCCCTCGCACTTATTCCAACTCGTTTTCCTTGTGGGTTTCAATCGTGCAGTCTGAAGTGGGCCGCGTTACACAGGTCAGAATATATCCGGCGTCAATTTCCTCAGGATCGAGAAAGTCAGGATTATCTTGGTCGACATGGCCAGCCTTCACTCGAGCCGCGCAAGAAAAACAGCTACCAGCGTGGCAACTGGCAGGCAGGTCAATTGCCTGCGCTGCTGCAGCATCCAAGATAAATTCATCATCAGCAACATCGATGGTGGTGTCTAATGCAAGGGATGGATTGACCAATCTAATTTTGTAGGTAGCCACGGTCTCTACTACTCCAGTCGTCTCGATGCGTGACGGCAGCTCAACCAGCCCGCGCGCAATGGCGGCAAGCATCGAGACAGCGGAAACGCCTTCTCCGAGGTGCGCTGTATTCGCCACGCTTTGTTACATCACTTAATATTCCCCTCGCTGCTTGCCTTCTTTCAGTCTGAGCTGGTGAGAATTGTGCGGTTCCAAGCGATTCCCCTCGGTCGCGATCGCCGCTTAAACTAGAAAAGTTTGCTCGTGTAAGGCATGTAATGCCTGAAGATCGCTCATCTGGCACCGACGGACAACTGACAGAGACTCGCTCGCAGCACAGCCATGCGACTGGGGCAACAGGACCTACGACTACGACTCAAGCCGCTACTACGCCCGACGATCGCCGCCGACCGCGCCAGCGCAATGATTTGCGTTTGTTGTTGGAGCTTTGGCCCTACGCTCGCCGTCACTGGCAACTATTAGCGTGGTCGATTGTCTTTCTGCCTCCGCTAGCTTTCGCCGATGCCATCCAGCCCGTGATTTTGCAGCGGGCTTTGGACGGTCCTATTGCTGCTGGACAGACGCAACTATTGGTAGGTTACGTTGCTGCTTTAGTGGCTACCATCCTGGTGCGCTTGGTGTTTCAGTCATTGGAGGGTTACACCAGCCAGAAGCTAGGGCAACAAATGACCAGCGACGTGCGCGATCGCCTGTTCGGTCACGTCATGCAGCTGTCGTCGTCGTATTTCGACCGCACGCCGGTCGGTCGGATTATTACCCGCATCACCAGCGACGTGGAAGCATTGGGGGACGTCTTTTCTACTGGGGCTGTTGGCATCGTCAGCGACTTGGTCACGCTGGTGGCGATCGCGATCGTGATGGTGCTGCAGCGTTGGGATTTGGGTTTGCTGCTGATCGCGATCGTTTTACCTACGGGTTGGCTGGTGGGCTGGCTACAGGAGCGCTACCGAGATATCAACTTCCGCGTGCGTGAGGAGCTCTCGGGCCTCAATTCAAGACTGCAAGAAAATATTTTGGGCGTGAATGTCGTCCAGCTTTTCCGCCGCGAGCGCTACAACGCCGATGCATTTTACGAGAACAATCAACGCTACATCCAAGCTGTCGATCGCACGATTTTTTACGACTCCGCTTTGTCGGCACTATTGGAGTGGGTTGCGTGGTTTGGCGTGGCCGGACTGCTGTGGATGGGCGGACGCGGCATCCTGAACGCTACTGCAGAAAGCTGGAGCCACGCGATCGCCCAGGCTTTGCCAGCTCTGCCGGAGAGCTTACAGGCGCAAGTCGGTCAACCGCTCACTTTCGGCAGCCTTTATGCCTTCATTCTGTTCTCGCAGCGATTTTTCAACCCTCTGCGTCAACTAGCTGAAAAATTCACGTCACTGCAGTCGGGCTTCACGGCGATCGAGCGCATTACTGGCATGCTCGATATCCCCATCGACGTTAAAGAACCCGCCCGCCCGCGATCGCTACCCGATCGAGCGAGGGGAGAAGTCCGGTTCGAACAAGTTTCCTTCGGCTACAAGCCGGACGAAAAAGTGCTCGACCGACTCAGTTTCACTATTCGCCCGGGCGAGAAAGTGGCCCTCGTCGGCCCGACTGGGGCCGGGAAAAGCTCGATCGTACGACTCATGGCTCGTCTCTACGACGTCAGCTCGGGCCGCATTACCCTTGACGGCGTCGATTTGCGCGAGCTCTCCCGAGTTGATTTGCGTCGCCACGTGGTCACGATCCTGCAAGATAGCTTCATGTTCTCAGGAACCATTGCCGACAATATTGCCCTCGGTGAAGTCTATGACGATGCAACCTTGCACCGAGCCGCGCAGCGCGTCAATGTCGAGCCTTATATTTTGGCCTTACCGAAAGGCTACGAAACTGAAGTTCGCGAACGAGGCAATAATCTATCCAGCGGTCAAAAACAGCTGCTGGCTTTCGCGCGGGCGATCGTGCGCGATCCCCAAGTGTTGGTCTTGGACGAAGCCACTGCTAGCCTCGATGTCGGCACAGAATCGCTCATTCAGAATGCGCTAGAGGTTTTATTGCGCGATCGCACGGCCATTATCATCGCTCATCGCCTTGCTACGATTCGCAACGTGGATCGCATTTTAGTCCTGCAGCGAGGGCAACTTGTCGAACAGGGCAGCCACGAAGAACTCATGGCTTTACAAGGTGTCTATGCCAACCTTTACAATCTCCAGAATTTGCATTCATGAATCTTCATGTTTTGTGACCTTCCATACTAAAATGTGAATAACAATTAAGCAGGCGGCCAGCAGTGTCTGTAAAACGACTGGAACAACTCAAGCGTTACGATGCCCAAGTCATTGCTCGCTACTACCGTTGGAGATGGTTTCAGGTAGCCTATCGGGCTATGGTCGTGCTATTCAGCTTTGCCAGTTTTTGTTGGGCATTGCAGTGGGACCGCTGGCTGGGTACGAACGATGTGCGTACTGCGCGCCGAGCTAGCCAATTGCGCCGATTATTGACAGATCTGGGACCGACTTTCGTCAAGATCGGACAGGCCCTATCTACTAGGCCTGACTTGGTTCGCCAGGATTTTCTCGAAGAACTAACTCGGTTGCAGGATAAACTGCCGAGCTTTTCTAACCATAAAGCCCAAGCCATTATTGAAAGCCAGCTCCAACGCTCTGTAGAAAAAGTATTTGCAGAATTCGATCCCGAGCCTGTTGCGGCGGCCAGCTTGGGCCAGGTGTATCGGGCCCGACTTCATTCCGGAGAGTTAGTGGCCGTCAAGGTGCAACGGCCCTATCTGGTCAGCAAGCTCAGCCTCGACCTCTACATTATTCGTTGGATTGCCAGTTGGATTGCGCCCCTGTTGCCCCTCAACCTCGGTTACTCCCTGCCTGCAACTGTAGACGAGTTCGGGACCAAGCTTTTTGAAGAGATTGACTATCTCAACGAGGGTCGCAACTGCGAGCGATTTGCCCGTTATTTTGCTGATGACGACGATGTCTACGTCCCCCAAATCTACTGGAAGTGTTCGGCTCGGCGCGTCCTCGTCCTGGAATGGATTGACGGTATCAAATTGAATGATGCGGTCAGTATTGCGCGCTCTAATCTCGATATCGACAATCTGATTCGCATCGGGGTGGAATCGTTTTTGAAGCAGTTACTCGAGCACGGTTTTTTTCATGCCGACCCACATCCTGGCAACCTGTTCGCTTTGCGAGACGGTCGCTTGGCCTTCATTGATTTCGGCATGATGGACCAGCTCGAGCAAACGACGAAGGAGTACTTGGTCGACGCACTCGTGCATTTGGTCAACCAGGACTACTCTCGACTGGTTGCTGATTTCATCAAGCTCGATTTTTTGGCATCCAATACCGACGCCGGTCAGCTGGTACCTGCTCTAGATGAAACGCTGCAAGACGTCCTCGGTCAAGCCGTCGGTAATTTCAATTTCAAGATAGCGACCGATCGCTTTTCAACGCTGGTATATGAATATCCTTTCCGCGTACCGGCAAAGTTTGCCCTAATTATTCGTTCGCTAGTGACGCTAGAAGGCGTGGCTTTGACCCTAACGCCAACTTTCAGAATCGTGGCTGTGGCCTATCCTTACGTGGCTCGCCGCCTGCTCACCGACGAATCACCGCTCCTGCGACAACGTCTACTTGACATTATCTTTGAGGACGATCGCTTTCGCTGGGAACGCCTGGAAAGCTTGCTTCGCATTGCCCGTATGGATCGAGATCGCGTCAATCTGGTCTCGACCGCGCGGTTAGGGCTGCAATATTTGATGTCAGACGAAGCGGGCTCGCTGCGCTACCAACTTATCGTTGCTCTCACCGAGGACGATCGTCTTCACGTTGAAGAAATCCGGCGATTGTGGGCCTTGTTGGCTCCAGACTTAACGCCCGTTGGGTTGTGGGGTGCCACGGTGAGTGCGGCCCGAGAAACGCTACCTCCAGCCATACTCGATCCCGTCGAACGACTGTCGCGACTGCTCCCGGCCTGAAGTCAGGCTTTAATCCAAGCACCAGTCACGAGGTTGTTTTGGGAAGCTCGCTGATAGGATGAATCCATTCGCATCCAGCTTCGGGAGGCGCGGTAATCGTGAGCGAGCAACAGTCAGACTTTGCCGGTGGGTTCATTTTGGGCGTTACGCTCGGAGGTGTAGTCGGCGGGGTGTTAGGTGCCGTATTGGTACCGAAGCTACTCGAACGCGCCCAACACTCTCGCCTGCGCGATCGCCGTCGTCCGCAGGCTGATACTTCTGAACGGCTGCGGTTGGGAGACGCAGCTGGCAAAGCCCCGCCAGATCCGGCAGAGGCAGAAGCCGAGATCGCGCGCGCGCGTCAATCCCTTGCCGACAAAATATCCCAGCTAAATGACGCAATTGAAGAGACGAGAGCGCGTCTGGACACGAGCGAACCAGCCGCTACGCCCTCGACCAACGGCTCTAATCCGCTTAACCGATGACATCGGTCCTCAAACACTAAGCTCCAATCTTCGAGTCCAACCCAGCCAGTCAATAGATCCCAAAAATCCGTTACGAGAGATACTAAATGCTGGTAATGTCAGGAAAGTCTCATAAGATGGAGGCATTGCAAACCTCTGTCGTATCTAGCAATTGTCATGAAAACCTACTTTACAGATCCCGATCGGGACGTGCGCATTATTCAGGCTGGCTCCATCTGCGATCGCCTGCATCGGCGCGTTCAAGCTGCACAGGGTAACCCCGAACTGCTCGCGCAGCTAGCCCGAGAAGCGGCTACGGCGAATTGCAAGCTTCCTGAATCAACTGAAGAGGGCACAGCGACCCACTCGCAGCAGGATACGAATCCGCAAATTCAACATTAAAGCAGCCAAGGTTTCAGGCTAAAGCCAGTTCTAAAATTTCCTCTTCAGCCGTGAAATTGGTAAACACGGCCTGTACGTCGTCGAGAGAGTCTAGCTTGTTGACCAGTGCAATTGCCTGACGCACGACTTGCGGATCGTCCAGAGAGCACAATGTTGTAGGTAACCATCGCAGCGCAGAGCTGTTAATCTCAAACCCCGCTGTGGCTAGTTGAAAGGAAACCCGCTCGATCGCGGCACAATCGCAGACAATATCGGCTCCATCCGGGTCTACGGTCATGTCGTCTCCACCTGCTTCCGCAACAGCCAACATGAGTTCGTCTTCGTCAACCTTGTCAGAAACGCGTACGACACCTTTTTGCTCGAACATCCAGCTGACGCAGCCCGTTGCGCCCAAATTACCACCGAGTTTGCTGAAAGCAGCCCGTACGTCGGCTGCCGCGCGGTTGCGGTTGTCGGTCAAGATGTCCATAAGCACGGCTATACCGCCGGGGCCGTAGCCCTCATACCGGAGCGAATCCATCTCGCGGCCATCAGCTGCGAGTCCGGAGCCCCGCGCAATTGCCCGCTCGATATTACTGCTTGGTACGCCAGCTGCCCGTGCTTTGAGGACGGCAGAGCGCAATAAGAAATTTGAGTTTGGATCGGGGTCTCCTTGTCGAGCCGCAGCTATGATGGCCCGAGAGAGCTTCGTAAAGTTAGCGTTTTTGGCAGCATCAGCCTTGGCTTTGTGAAGGCGAATGGATGCCCAGCGACTTTGGGACATGCTTAGCAATAACTGCAGATGAAGACTGCTTTCTATCCTAAAGGTAGGGCACTATAGATTTCACCTATACTAAGAAAAAAGGTACACTCGCCCTAGCGCCACAGGTACGACAGTTGCGACAACACGTGTTAGGCACCGATTTGTTTGCATAATTGCTTGCTCAGGTTGAGGATGCTGACGTGGCGATGGAGCTAACAAAGCCAGGTAGCACCGAGGTTTTGCCCCGTGACATTCTGGCTATACGACGGTCCAGGCTGGAGCAGTACGACCTGTGCGAGCCATCTACGCAGTTGCTACTGGATGAGTTGGTCAACGCGGCAGTGCGAGCTTGTTGCGCCCCGATTGCCTGGATTACATTTGGCGACCTCGAACGACAACAGGTGCGAGCTGGTGTGGGGCTACAGCAGGAAGAGCTGCCTGCTGGCAACGGTACATTTTTGCGCGTGATTGAAACTCACGCGACCTTGGCTATTGCCGACGTGCAAGCGATTGAATCTATTACGTCTGTACCATTAGTTGCCGAGTCAACTTGCGGTCGCAGCCTAGCAGGAGTATCGTTACGGACTCCTGATGGGATTGTTCTCGGTACGCTGGCCGTAATGGATGTCATGCCCCGCCAGTTCCAAGCCGAACATTTGCAGCTCTTAAACGCTTTGGGCCAGCAAGCGATCGCGCATTTAGAAGTGTGTCGATCTTTGCAGCAGGTAGGTCAGCAGTCGTTAGCCGATACTCGAGCTGCGGCCAACACGTCATTGAAACTCACTCGACAGGCTGTAAGCTCCCATCCACGAGCAGAAATTGAATGGGAAGCTGCCACGACGACATGGCAGTTTACCTCGGTAAAGGCCGATTCAGAGCGACTGTTGGGATACACTGCCAGGCAGTGGCTGGCAACTCCTAGCTTTTGGTCTAATCTGTTGCTGCCTGACGATCGCGAGGCTCTCGTCAGGCAGCGGCACGACGACATTCGAACCGGTTGCGAGCGCGAAGTTGACTATCGTGTCATGGCAGCAAACGGCCAAATCGTATGGCTGCGAGAACGTTCGCAGGTGACGACGCAAACGGATAGCACGGGTGCGGAAATTCGCTATTTACAAGGTACGTTGCAGGATATTACGCAATTCAAACAAGCCGAGATCGAGCGCGATCGCTTTTTCCTCCTGTCTCCAGACATCATTGTCGAAATGGGATTTGACTGCCGCATTCGTCGCGTCAATCCGGCGTGGCAATTGTTAACTGGATTTACTCCAGACGAGCTAGATACTCAGTCCCTCTTGGATTTCGTTCACCCCGACGACGTCATCGCCACCCGAGACCGTTTAGCAGCTCTATATCGCGGTCAACGAATTACCGACTTCGAGCATCGCCTCGTGCATCGCGACGGGACTTCTCTCTGGCTGTCGTGGCATGCTGTCCCTTACGAGAACGACCAACTCATTTACGCAATTGCTCGAGACATCACCGATCGCAAGCGGGTGGAGTTGGCTTTGCAGCAGCAGAGCCTGCAAGATCGTTTGACCAGTTCGCTCTCGCGGCACATGCAGCAAACCGCATCACTCGATGACATCTTGGCAGCCAGCGCGCGTGATATTCAGCAAACCTTGAATGTGCATCGTGTTGCCATTGTCAGTCTTCGTGCCGATCGGGCTGGCTCTTTAGTAGCAGAAAGCGCGCTTCCGCCGACGCGCCCTTGGTCCAATCTGCTGCTCAATCAGCCAGGCTGGTTCGATACCCTGGCTTGGTGTCAAGCCAATGGCATGTGGCATGCTGACAATCTTGCGGATGCAACCGCTTCACATGAAGTGACCATCTCCGACTATTGGCGCAATCGTGGAGGGCGCTCGGCGATTGCTGCGCCTGTTTATAATGACGACCGCCTGTGGGGACTGTTGCTGGTGCAATGCTGTCAACCGCACGCGTGGACGACTTTCGAACTCGATCTGGTCCGTCACGTTGTCGAACATTTGGCTGTGGTGGTACGCCAGACAGACGATCGTCAACACATGCAATTGTTGAACGCTGACCTCAAAATTCAGGCAGAAATTCGGACTGCAGAGGTTCAGCTCGCCCTCGAATTCGAAGCTCTACTCAAGCGCATTACGGATAAGGTACGTGACAGTTTAGATGAAAGCCAAATTCTCCAGACCGCAGTGGAAGAAGTGGCGCGCGGCCTCGAGGCCAATTGCTGTAATGCAGCCCTGTACGACCTGGAAAATCGCACCTCAACGGTCTACTACGATTTTGCTGAAAACGTGCCTCCGATGGGCCGTCAGCAGTACTTTATGGAGAATGCTCCTGAAATTTACGACCAGCTTCTACAGGGTCAACATTTTCAATATTGCGCACTCTATCCTAATCCTCGTCGGGGCCGCGTGGCCATGCTGGCTTGCCCCATAGTCGACGATCGCGGGGTTCTAGGAGATCTGTGGGCTATTAATCGACCCGGTCGGGGATTCACCACGCTAGAAGTGCGCTTGGTTCAGCAAGTAGCCAATCAATGCGCGATCGCCATTCGTCAAGCCCGACTCTACAGCGCCGCTCAAGCTCAAGTGGAAGAACTTGAAAAACTCAATCGACTCAAAGATGATTTTTTAAGTACGATCTCCCACGAATTGCGCACGCCTGTTTCGAACATGAAGATGGCTGTGTCTTTGTTGAAGGTCAAGCTGACTCAGCTATTAAACGTACAACAATTGCAATTGCTCGAGCGCTACCTGGCTATTTTGACGACGGAATGCGAGCGAGAAATTCAACTCATTGACGACCTTCTCGATCTCAACCATCTCGAATACGACACCACACCAACAGCGGATCGCCCTCTGGCCCTAGCTGAGTGGTTACGCGAAGCCATCGATCCCTTTATCGAGCGTGCGAGTGCTCGCAAGCAAGCTATCCAGCTGGATGTTGACCCCGGAATCCCAGATCTACGCACCGATCCCGTCGTTCTCGGTCGCGTCGTGGCCGAGCTGATGCAAAATGCCTACAAATATACGCCAGCTGGAGGACAGATCTGGGTGAGCGCTCAGATTGAGGACAGTCAATGCATGCTGAGATTTACTAATACAGGCGTAACCATAGTTCCGACTGAGCTGGAGCATATTTTTGATAAGTTCTACCGCATTCCGCGTTCCGATCCGTGGCAGCAAGGAGGGACAGGTTTAGGCCTGGCACTGGTTAAAAAACTTGTCAATCATCTTGGTGGCACGATCCACGTATCGAGTTCGGACGGCGAAGTTACGTTTATCGTTCAACTGCCTTGTGAACCGTAAGGTTGAGCTTGTAATTAAGAAGCAGGCTTTGGTGGGGGCAAGACAGTCAAAGGTGGCAAACGCAACATCCTAGTAGACACCATGAGATTACTGCTGGGTGCCAAGGACCACAGTCCGCGACGTAATCATGACGGCCTCATATTGTTGGGCTGTTGGGTTGCCAGCATGTGGAGATGTCTACAATTTACCTACCATGAGTGAGACGATGCTCTAAGTCGTCACGGTCAATCTCATGCTCCGTAGGCTTGCCTAAACCTTTTCAGACATGTTCTTACATTTGTAGCCTCTCATGACAACAGAATCAACGCCTTCATCTCGCAGCACTATTCAGCTTGAGCCGACCTGGAAAGCGGTGCTAGAAGATACATTTGCTACTCCCTACATGCAGGCACTAAAGCAATTCTTAAAAGCAGAAAAAGCTGCGGGTAAAACTATTTATCCACGAGGCTCATTAATGTTTAATGCTATGAATAGCACGCCATTCGATCTTGTTAAAGTTGTGATTATTGGCCAGGATCCATATCACGGACCGGGACAAGCTCACGGTCTTAGTTTTTCTGTACCAAGAGGGGTTGCTCCACCGCCTTCACTTATTAATATTTTTAAAGAAATTGAGCAAGATATAGGCACTAAGCTACCCAAACACGGCTGCTTGGAAAGCTGGGCAAATCGAGGAGTATTGCTGCTCAATAGTGTTCTAACTGTAGAGCGACATAAAGCTGCTTCACACAAAGGGAAAGGTTGGGAGCAATTTACGGATACTATTATCAATGCATTAAATCAGAAACGAAATCATCTAGTTTTTATGCTGTGGGGAAGTTATGCACAGCAAAAAGGAAAATATATTGACCGCGATCGGCATCTAGTATTGACTTCTCCCCATCCGTCGCCCTTATCCGCTCATCGGGGCTTCTTTGGTAATCGGCATTTTTCAAAAGCCAA
>JBCBVC010000119.1:0-13305 GCA_039817845.1 Cyanobacteria bacterium J06642_2 | reverse complement strand
TTGCTCCGTCAGGCTTGCGCCCATTGCGGAAAATTCCCCACTGCTGCCTCCCGTAGGAGTCTGGGCCGTGTCTCAGTCCCAGTGTGGCTGATCGTCCTCTCAGACCAGCTACCGATCGTCGCCTTGGTAAGCCATTACCCCACCAACTAGCTAATCGGACGCAGGTTCATCCCCAAGCGATAAATCTTTTACCTCTCGGATTACGGAGTATTAGCCATCGTTTCCAATGGTTGTCCTCCTCTTGGGGGCAGATCCCTACGCGTTACTCACCCGTCCGCCACTCAGTCCGAAGACTTCGTTCGACTTGCATGTGTTAAGCATACCGCCAGCGTTCATCCTGAGCCAGGATCAAACTCTCCGTGTTATTTACTTCGAACGAACCTCTCTCTGTCTGATTTCTCAGCAGTAAATAAGGTCACATCCTTAACTCGAAAAGCTCTCTCAAGCTCGTTTCGACACGCTTGAATTTTGATTCGATTTAGCTCGAAAGCTAGACTGAATCAGAGTCTCAAGCATACTCTCGTTAAGTTTATTAACGAGGTTGTAGTGCTGATTGCTTTTAGGTTTTATTTGGCTGTCAAGGTTCTGTGCTCGACCCGTTTTGAATCGAGCGCTTTACGAATATAGCAACCCCTAATCATTAGTGTCAATATGTTCAACTATTTTTCAACATGGCGCGGTCAGGCGGAAAAAGTGGAGGGTGGGGCGGGTATCAATAGTCGGCGGTGATGAAGCGAGCAAACTTAGGGAGAAAAGCAAGCCTTCTGAGTAGTGTCATACTAAGAAAGTTGGCTATCGAGCGCGTTTCTATGACAGCTGCAGCGATCCAAATTGGCTCTGACAGGAAAGAAATGTCTCTGGGCGATCAGGTGCGCAAAGACTTTCCTATATTGGTTCGTCAAGTTCAGGGGCAACCTCTCGTGTACCTGGACAATGCAGCAACATCTCAGAAGCCTGAGATGGTACTGAGAGCGATGGATGAATATTACCGATCGCACAATGCCAACGTGCATCGGGGCGTGCATACGCTGAGCCAGGAAGCAACGGATGCTTACGAAGCGTCACGGGAGAAGATCGCACGATTTGTAGGAGCGGTTTCGGATAAAGAAATTGTTTTCACTCGAAATGCGAGTGAAGCGATCAATCTGGTGGCATACAGCTGGGGGCTGGAAAACTTATCAGCAGGTGACGAGATTCTCCTGTCGGTGATGGAACACCACAGTAATTTGGTGCCTTGGCAGTTGATTGCGCAGCGTACTGGTGCTGTGCTGAAGTTTGTGGGGCTTACACCGACGGGCGAGTTGGATCTGGATGAATACGAGCAATTACTTGGCGATCGCGTCAAGCTAGTCTCCATTGTTCATGCTTCAAATACGCTGGGATGCGTCAACCCAGTCAAACAGATTACAGAGATGGCGCATCGGTGTGGTGCCAAGGTCTTGATTGACGCTTGTCAGAGTGCGCCCCATATGCCACTTGACGTCCGAGATATTGACTGCGATTGGATGGCTGTATCCGGTCACAAGATGTGTGGTCCGACGGGAATCGGCTTTTTATACGGAAAACTAGCTCTGTTGAGAGCAATGCCGCCTTTTTTGGGGGGAGGCGAGATGATTGCAGACGTGTTCCTAGAACAATCGACCTATGCCGATTTGCCTCATAAGTTTGAGGCGGGGACACCAGCGATCGCGGAGGCGATTGGTCTGGGGGCAGCCGTTGATTACCTTGAATCGGTAGGCATAGACCGCATCCACGCTCACGAGCAGAAACTGACTAAGCACTTACTGGAAGGAATTGCTGAAATTCCAGGAGTGACTGTGTATGGCCCTGGGATTTCAGCTGACGGTGAGGTTCGACGAGTTGGATTGGTTGCGTTTTCAGTGGAGGGCATGCATCCACACGATATTTCGACTGTATTGGATGGCGAGGGAGTTGCCATTCGTGCCGGGCATCACTGCACGCAGCCATTGCATCGGTATTTGAACGTGCAATCGACAGCGCGCGCGAGCCTCTACCTTTACAACACAAAAGCAGATGTGGATGCATTTTTAGCATCACTCAGAAGTGGGGTTGAATTTTTTGCTTCGTTAGCCTAGGCGCGAGAATCTAGAGAGAACGCTGCCGAGAGGCTGTTGGCGTAAGGGTACAAGCTGAAGTGACGCAGTACTCAGTTTGACAGGGTACTCTCGTACATATGAGTGACGAATAAACTCGCATTCAGTTGTAACGACATTGATGACGAGATCTTGCCAAAACCGCCTTCGGGTCAACAGTGAGCCAAACAGCTTAACCAAGGTAAGAGCTTGGTACGACAATTGGTGTCTGGCACAGCGACAGCGATGGCCTTGGATCGACGAGCATACCGATGCTATCGGCTTAATGTTGTCGGAAGGACTTACTAATGCCGTGCGCCACGCCCATGCCCATTTAGATCGCACTACTCCAGTCGATATCGAAATCGAAGTCAGTGCCGATCGCTTGGAGTTAGTTATCTGGGATCGGGGTGCGGGATTCGAGCCCGACACTCTAGCTCCATACGAGCCCGAACAGATAGATCTGAGAAATCCTGCCACTGGTGGGTATGGCTGGTTCCTGATGCGGAAATTGAGCGATGTCGTGACCTATCGACGATATGACAATCCCGTGGCTAAAGAGGAGACACGCAACTGCCTGCGCATCATCAAATATGCGGGATCGCCTCGGGCTGAAATACCACCTCGCGCAACCGATCCGCTTAAGTGATTCGATATGCTGACAACAGCCTATCAGCACGGGCTCATCACGGGCCTTCATTCCATATGACAAGCACGGGTAGACAAAAACGGTCGGGGGCCTGGCAATGGCCGGTGAGATTGCTGGTCCTGGTCCTGATAGCTACTGGATGTGCGGTCAAACAGGCCGTGGAGGCCCAGCCCGAAACAACCTCTCGCCCCACCATTGCCGACCTCGCACCAAGGCAGGGTCAGCGTCTGCCGATTGGAGCGAAAGCACAAATTGGCGATCGCGAGTTTGAACTGGAAGTAGCCAGATCGGCTCAACAACAGCAGATTGGATTGATGTTTCGGGAGGACTTGGCCGACGGGCGCGGCATGGTGTTTCCCTTCGAACCCGCCCGCCCAGTTAGTTTTTGGATGCATAACGTGCGATTCGCGCTGGACATGCTGTTCCTATACGAAGACGAGATCGTGGATATGGCTCTATCCGTGCCGGGGTGTCCGGAAGTGCCCTGTCCGAGCTACGGACCGCCACGCAATGTAAATGTAGATCGCGTCGTAGAACTCAAAGGCGGCACGGTAGACCAATTGGGGGTGCAAACGGGAGATCGCGTCGTGGTGGAATTTATCGAAGTCGAATCAGACGTAACCGTTCGAGACGAATCCCGCGCGGCGAATCCTTAACTTCAAACAGTTGGCTACTCGGTCGGCATTGTGACAACTTCAACTCGAGCAATTAAGTTATATGAATGCAGGTTATCTCCAGGTAACGCTGTCTTCTATCGAGTTGAGTATTCGTGCGAATGTCTGAAACTTTGTCTTTCGATCTCGCTCCCGCTGACACGCTAACGCAAGAACTGGCTCAGCATCGTCAAGATGAAGGAAACGGGCGATCGCCTCAGGTTGCCGCTCTACTTAGTGCTGAGACGGAGTTTGTCGTCCGCCACATCGGAGCGAATCCAGACGATATTGACCAGATGTTAGCGGCTGTAGGCGTTGAGTCTTTGGATGAATTGCTCGATCGCGCCGTGCCAGACACCATTCGATTGCAGCGAGAGTTACAGCTACAGAGCGGCTGTAGCGAACGCGAGGCGTTAACGGAATTGAGGGAGATTGCTGCGGAAAATCAGATTTGGCGCTCGTTTTTGGGCATGGGCTACTCCGACTGCATCACTCCAGCTGTTATCCAACGCAACGTCCTCGAAAATCCAGGCTGGTACACGCAGTACACGCCCTACCAAGCCGAAATTGCTCAGGGACGGCTGGAAGCGCTGCTGAATTTTCAGACGATGGTTATCGACCTGACGGGGCTGGAGATTGCCAATGCGTCTTTGCTAGACGAAGCAACTGCAGCCGCAGAAGCCATGACCATGAGCTTTAACCTCAAGAGCAAGCCGGATAAACAACGATTTTGGGTCTCGCAAGCTTGCCATCCCCAAACCATCGCGGTGGTGCAAACGCGGGCGCAGCCGCTGGGTATTGAAGTAGTGGTTGGAAATTTAGATGCAGTGGCTGGAGACGACCGCTCGTTCTTCGGGGCCTTGTTGCAATATCCGACTACCGATGGGGCGATCGTCGATTATCGCGAATTCGTGGAACGCTTGCACGCTGTCGATGCTCTAGTGACGGTAGCTGCCGATTTACTCAGCTTGACACTGCTGAAACCACCAGGCGAGTTTGGTGCCGATATTGCCGTCGGTAGCTCGCAGCGCTTCGGGGTACCGCTCGGATACGGCGGTCCTCACGCGGCATTTTTTGCCACGCGCTCTGCCTTTGCGCGGCAGATACCCGGTCGTGTCGTCGGCATCTCGAAAGACGCGGCGGGCAAGCCCGCGCTGCGGCTGGCGTTACAGACACGCGAACAACACATTCGACGCGACAAAGCCACCAGCAATATCTGCACGGCCCAAGTCCTGTTAGCCGTGATGGCTTCCATGTATGCGGTCTATCACGGAGCCCGCGGATTAAGGCGCATTGCCGATCGCGTTCATACTCTAGCGATCGCCCTCGCGGCAGGTCTCAAACGTTTGGGGTACGACTTAGGCAGCTGCGACTTTTTTGATACAGTGCGGGTCGAATTGGGCACTCGTTCGCGCGCAGATATTCTCGCGCGGGCCGCCGAGAAACGGATCGACCTGCGATCGCTTGCTGACTCCGCTATTGGAATTGCAGTGGATGAAGTCACCTCAGTCCGCGATTTGGAGGATCTGTGGGAAATATTCGCTGGCGATCGTGCCATAGATTTTTCACTCACAGACTTAATTGAGAGTCGCGAGTGGCAGGAACGGGATGGAGATCGCGACATGTGGCAGCGACAGACTCCGTATCTAACCCACCCAGTATTCAACCGCTATCACTCCGAGACCGAGATATTGCGGTACCTACACCGCCTGCAAGCCAGAGATTTATCGCTGACTGAATCGATGATCCCGCTCGGATCTTGCACGATGAAGCTGAACGCAACTGCTGAGATGATCCCGGTCACGTGGCCGGAGTTCGGCAATATTCACCCATTCGCCCCCCTCGATCGAGCCAAAGGCTATCAAAAATTGTTCGACCAATTGACAGCAATGCTGGCTGAGATCACCGGATTTTCAGGAGTTTCGCTGCAGCCCAATGCCGGTTCACAAGGCGAGTTTGCCGGACTACTTGCTATTCGTTCATTTCACGCTTCGCGCGGCGATCGCCATCGAACCATTTGTCTCATTCCGCAATCAGCGCACGGCACTAATCCTGCCAGTGCGGTAATGGCAGGCATGAAGGTAGTTTCGGTCAAGTGCGACGAGCAAGGCAACATCGACATTGCTGACTTGAAAGCCCGAGCGGAAAAGCACAGCGAGAATCTAGCCGCGCTGATGATTACGTATCCGTCTACCCACGGCGTATTTGAAACTGGGATTCGCGAGGTGTGCGATGTCGTCCATCAGCACGGCGGCCAGGTGTACATGGACGGAGCAAACCTGAACGCTCAGGTGGGAGCGTGCCGTCCGGGAGACATTGGGGCCGACGTTTGCCATCTGAACCTTCACAAAACGTTTTGCATTCCTCACGGCGGCGGCGGGCCGGGGATGGGGCCGATCGCAGTGGCCGCACATTTAGTCCCGTTTTTGCCCGCTCTCCCCTGTATCGAACCATCTAAAGATATCGAACTATCTAAAGATATCGAACCATCTAAAGATATGGAAAGCGGCGCGATCGCTGCTGCACCTTGGGGTAGCGCCAGCATTCTGCCCATTTCTTGGGTCTATATCCGCATGATGGGCGCGCGCGGTCTCAAACAAGCCACACAAGTGGCTATTTTGAACGCCAACTACATGGCCAGGCGACTGGAACCTTACTACCCCGTACTTTACAAAGGCGCATCGGGCTGGGTCGCACACGAATGCATCTTGGATTTGCGCGGCTTCAAGAAGCAGGCAGGAATTGAAGTCGATGACATTGCCAAAAGACTGATGGATTACGGCTTTCACGCCCCGACCATTTCGTGGCCGGTAGCAGGCACGATGATGGTGGAACCCACCGAAAGCGAATCCAAGGCCGAGATCGACCGCTTCTGCGATGCCATGATTGCCATTCGCCAAGAGATCGACGCGATCGCTACTGGGAAGTTCGACGCGAAGGACAACCCGCTCAAAAACGCTCCCCATACGGCCGAGATGGTGGCCGCAGATAAATGGATGCACCCGTACTCGCGAGAGCTTGGTGCCTACCCTACCAGCTGGACGCGAGACGCTAAATTCTGGCCTGCCGTACGTCGCATCGATAATGCTTACGGAGATCGCAACCTCGTTTGTTCCTGTCTGCCACTGTCAGCGTACGAAGACCCATAAAGCTGGCACGCGAAAAACCGGAGCTAACTGCAGACGCCAACTCCGGTTTGCTTTTGGATTTATGCGAGACGCACGATCCGGGCGAAGACCTTATTCCTGGCGGAGCTTAATCGTCGTCGTCGGGCTCGTTCTTTCGCCTTTTTGCCCCACTAGCTCGATGGTGTACGTCGAGCCTGCTGTGACAATCGAAGGACGCAGAGTAATACTGAATCGGCCCCTATCATCAGCTTCAACGGTCTGATTTGCCAGAGTTTGCTGAGCGCCAATAATGCCTGCCAGAGAAGTCACAGATGTCGCTTTGATCGTTACAGAGGCGTTAGGTGCCGTCTTACCTTCAATCGCGAACGATGAGCCTGAAACCGTATCGCCATCTTGGTAGTTGGTTACGGTCGGTCGCAGCCTGGGAGTATTTCTGCGAGTGGTCGCATCTGCTTCGCCTTCCTCTGTCGTCAACTGTTGAACTGCAGTGGCTCCAGTGACGAGTTGAATGGGTTGGTCAGCCGTGGCAAACCGCACTTGTCCTTGATTGGTAAGACGAGCAACAACGATGCCCTCCTGCGTAGAGTCTTTTGCTTCCACCAACACGTTCACGACGAAAACGCCAGACGAAACTTCTTCTGCCTCAAGCGTTTGCAAGCGATCGCCATCTTGCACCAGAAAGACCGTGACATCACTACCAGGGGTCCCGTTGACCGTGACCAACATGATTTCACCAGCAGCCAAGGCGCGGTTGGCCCCATTGTGAGTGACAGACTCAATTTCGGCCTGAATCGGGGTACTGACGGTAAAACTCCACGTCACGCGCTGGGGCACGTCATTGGTGTTGGTGAACTCTAGCAAAATATCGTGCTTACCCGGTGAAAGTTCAGCACTGGGACGATAACTAAAGAAGTCTTTGGTGATGACAGATTGGCTGGTGACGTCCTGACCGTCTACAGAAATCTTGACCGTCTCGGGCTTAACGCTGACCCCGGCCAAAGCTTCAAACGAAGCCGAGATTGGAGATACAGGGTCGACATTTTGAGCCCCCTGAGATGGGCTGGGGTTAGTAATACGTTGCGCCTGGACGCCAGTAGGGAGTGCCGCTAGACCGACAGCAGTAAAACCAATTAGCAAGCCTCGAGAGAGGCGAGCGCGGAGAGAGTGACGGATAAAGTTCATCAGAAATATCCTCGCGATGGCGAGCCTCAACTACAAAACATCAGGAACCAAGAAGCAGGACACTCTTCCTCCGTTTTGACTATTGCAGACGAAGGAATGTTCCAATCGCGATCGCGCCCGTACAAAACGGTCCCACGAGTGAGACTCGATCCCGTAGCATGGATGAAGAAAGGCGAAGTATCAGAGGGGAACCGGCTCATGACGAAATCAACTGTCATTTCTCCGTCCATTTTGTCGGCGGATTTCAGTCGTTTGGGCGAGGAAGTGCGCGCAGTAGACAAAGCTGGTGCAGATTGGATTCACGTTGACGTGATGGACGGTCGTTTCGTGCCCAACATCACGATTGGTCCATTGATCGTAAAAGCGCTGCGTCCGGTGACCGAGAAGCCTCTTGACGTTCACTTGATGATCGTAGAACCCGAGAAGTATGTCGAAGATTTTGCTAAAGCTGGTGCTGATATCATTTCCGTTCATGCCGAGCACAACGCATCTCCCCACTTGCATCGCACATTGGGTCAAATTCGCGAGTTGGGCAAACAAGCTGGCGTGGTTCTGAACCCCGGCACGCCGCTGGAGCTGATCGAGTACGTATTGCCTTTGTGCGATTTGATTCTGTTGATGAGTGTGAATCCTGGTTTCGGCGGTCAGTCCTTCATTCCGGACGTGTTGCCCAAGATTCGCAAGCTGCGTCAAATGTGCAGCGAGCGCGGCCTCGATCCTTGGATCGAAGTGGATGGCGGCCTCAAAGCGCACAACACGTGGCAAGTTTTAGAAGCTGGTGCTAACGCGATCGTGGCTGGTTCAGCGGTCTTCAAGGCTGATGACTATGCCAAAGCCATTACCGATATCCGCAATAGCAAGCGTCCTGCAGTGGAGAAAGAACTGGTCGGCGCAGTCTAAGCCAAATAGCCTTCGATCAGGCGATCGCTTCCTATTTGGCGATCGCGCACGTTAGTCAGAGGGAGTGCTTCCGACATGAGGGGCATTCCCTCTCCTGCAATCGGGCCTGGAGCAGACAGTCCGCCCACTAATTTGGGCGCGACAAAGGCCATTACTTTCTGGATAACGAGATCGCGTAACGCCTCTGCTGCCAGCATTCCCCCGCACTCCCACAACACAGAAATACAGCCACGTTTATAAAGAATGCCTGAGGCGAGCGCGGGCGAAAGGTTGAGGAATGATTCAACGTCCACACCGCGACGTTCGAGGTCATCACGTCGGGTATCGGAGATTTGTTCGGCGAGGACGAGTGTAGGAGCGACGTCAGTATGCCAAAGTTTGGCTTCGCCGGGGAGGCGATCGCCGTCCTTCGTCATCACTACGCGCAAAGGATTGCGACCTGTAACTAGGCGACAAGTTAACTGCGGGTCGTCTTGACGCACGGTATTGCCACCTACGACTACGGCATCGCATCCTCCGCGAACATCGTGGACGATCGCCCGCGCAGCTTCTCCACTGACCCACTGGCTGTGGCCGCTGACGGTTGCAATCTTGCCGTCAAGGGTCATGGCGTATTTCAAAATGCCGAAAGGGCGGTGATGGATGATGCTGTGAAAAAAGGCTTCGTTAAGTTCGCGGCAGGCTGCTTCTTCGACCCCAGCGATCGCCTCTACTCCTGCTGCTTGCAAACGAGCCAGGCCCTTGCCAGCGACAAGAGGATTGGGATCGACAATTCCGGCTACAACTCGGGCAACACCTGCTTGCAAAATTGCTTCCGTGCAGGGTGGCGTCCGGCCAGTATGATTGCAGGGTTCTAAGTTGACATACAGCGTCGCACCTCCGGCAGCTTCGCCAGCATCGCGCAGAGCAAAAACTTCAGCGTGAGGTTCTCCAGGTTTGGGATGAAAGCCGTGACCAATCAGACGGCTGTTTTTGACCACCACAGAACCCACCATCGGATTGGGAGAAGTGTATCCCCGCGCTTCTCGGGCGAGTTGAATGCAAAGCTGCATCCAGTAGCGATCGCGAGCATCCGCATTTATCACAGTTCGACCTCTCAAAATTCTTTCGCGCCGAACCAGTCATCCAACATCAGCAGTAAATCCTCCGGCGCGCGATCGCCGATCACCTGCTCGATTATCTGTTTTTGTTTATCCTCATCTCCCACGCGATCGCTGCGCTGCATGGCTGCAAGCTTGGCCTCCGCTTTCTCCCGATTTGTTCTCAGGTCGAGTCTGCGTTCGGCACCAATATCGAAATCTGAGGCGAGAAGGCGATCGCTAATCGCCATGAAAAGCAGTGGCCCATTCACCTTCACTTCTTCAGCCGCAGGCGGAGTCTCGAATTCGGCAGGTTCCATCTCATCTCCGACGAATTCAGAGAGCGAGGTCAAAATCTCTAGGAGTTCCTCAGTCGAGCGCTCGGCTACCAGCGATCGCGTTAAGTCTCTCAATTCGGACAGGTCAACACCTTTTTCCGTCGCTGCCGCCTCACACTCCAGACCGATCGTGGCAACTTCACTCTCGATCGCAGCACCACCTCCTTGGATCACCTCAACCAGTTCGGCTTCAAGAAGGCGATCGCGTAACTGGCTTAACAGCTCGATATAAAGCAACGCCTCGGGTATGGGAATCGCCTCGGTCGTAGTTTGAGCGTCCCGGAGAAACACCTCTAAATCGGGCTCGCCACTGCGCCCGACGAGTTGCAAGACGAATGCCAACAATTCTTCAGGAGATGCCAGCGCTAAGGCAGACTGTAAAGTCACGCGCAGTTGAGGCGAGCGGGGTAAATCCAATGCCTCTAGCTGCATTTCAGCCCGAGCGATCGCGGGCGGAATCAGCTTCGGCAAGTCGGTATCCGCCAAACCCGCCACCGCCATATCCTGGGCGGACTGTTGTAATAATTGCGCCGCTTCCGCAAATAGCAACAGGCTCGGCGCTTCAACCGCAAATTCTGACATCACTGAGGCTTTGAATAGTCAACAAACAGGCAACCTATCCATCATCTCAGCATAGAGCGCCTGCGATTGATGCCGTACGCTAGGTAGTGTGCGCCCCAACCCGATTCCGACAACAATGCAGAGGGCAACCCAAATGGTGAGATAGCGTTCGAAAAAGCCAAGCCCATTACCAGCTTGCACGGCTTGAGCATTGAGATGGGCGGGGCTGTTCATGATGTTGGGTGCGCGTGCAGAGGCTGCTATGTCTGTTCTTTATGCCCATCGGCAAGCTGTTCTATGCTCGCGTCCCTCGGAGCCGTTCCATCAATGACTAAACTCACCCGCTTCGTCACAGAAAGATCGCGCCATACAAGCCCACCCAGCCTTTCGCTAGGCCGCTTCGGACGTAGCCGGGCGATCGCCAATCTCAGTTACATTGTTAGACGCAGTTTCGGCCTCGGCCTCCACCACTGACTTGAGCGAGACTGTTTCCTCAGTCCTGTCGTGATGACCGTTCCAGCGAATGCCAATGAAGCAGTCATATAAGAAGTTCAAGATGTTCTTAGGGTCTCGCCAAATATCGAGGGACTGATCGCAGTTGCGTGCGTCCAGGACGGGCTTTGCAATGTGATACGCCTCTTGATACTTGTACCAAGGGATCGACGGCCACAAGTGGTGGATAAGGTGGTAGTTCTGGCCTAACAAAAAGATGTTGGTAATTGGGTTGGCATATACTCGCGCGTTCTGCCAGCGCGCCGTCTCCACAAACGGGCGATGGGGCAGGTAGTCAAAAAACAGTCCCAGCAGTAACCCCATGATGAAAGCAGGGGGTAACCAGTAGTTCATCAAAAAGTCAGAGTAGCCGGTCGCGGCAGCTAAGGTAAATGTGGCGATCGCGATGCTCCGACTGATAAACCACTCCAGCAGGTCATACTTACCTTTACGCCAGAGCCGACGCTTGAAGAAATAGACTTCGTGATAGAAGAATCGCACCGGGATCAACCACAGCGGCCCACCGGTTGAAACGTAGTGGTCCGGGTCGTTCTCTGGGTCATTAACGTGGGCGTGGTGCTGGATGTGAACTCGTTTGAACACTGGATACACGAACCCTTGCAAAATAGCCGAGCCGTGGCCGAGAGCCTCATTGACAAAGCGATTGCGGTGAGCCGCCCCATGCGTGGCATCGTGAATCACCGTCCCTAAGACGTACAGCGCGAGGAAATTGCAGATAAACACTATCCAGCGCGGCCAGTCCCATGCGGCATAGCCCAAAAACGAAGATAGAGCCAAACAGTACGAGCCGACGAATAGCAAAACATTCGTATTAATCCAGGAGTCTGGCGGCACCAACAATTCACGCGGAATCCTAACAGTCTTGGCTCCACCACTCATCTATGCTTCACTCCTGCAAGCATTAGGACGTTGCTCAGTATACGGCAATTCAAGGGTCTGTGAATATTCGTAAATCGCCGATTAAGTTGTCTGTAATACAATTCAGCGCCAAGTTTGTCAGAATTGACAGAATTTGCAACTTTACTCAGGATCGCGGAGCCCGAATCGCACTGACCAGATCCGTCCGCTCCACGGTCACTTGTTCTCCCGATTCCAAATGCTTGAGCTGAACGCGATCGCTTTCTGCTTCTGCATCGCCGATGATGACCGCCCATGTCGCTCCACTGCGATCGGCCCGTTTGAACTGTTTTTTGAAGGCGCTACCGCTGAAATCCATGCTGGTCGCGATGCCTGCCTCGCGAAGCTGTTGCGCGATCGCTAACGCCACATTTTCTGCCGCCTCACCCTTTGACACCACATAAACATCTACAGGCAACTGCGGCGCCTCCTGTTTCTCCTGTAAGAGCAAAATCAAGCGCTCCATCCCCATCGCCCATCCGACCGAAGCCGTCTCGGGACCGCCCAGCTCGGACACCAATCCGTCGTAGCGTCCTCCGCCACAAACAGCATTCTGAGCACCCAAATCGTCCGACTGAATCTCGAAAGCGGTGTGGGTGTAATAATCCAATCCCCGCACCAGCTTGGGATCGATCGCGTAGGTAATCCCTAAGGCTTCGAGCTGCGATCGCACGCGGTCGAACCGCGATCGCGATTCAGGGCAAAGGGTTTCAAGCAACTGTGGAGCACCAATCAAGAGTTCCTGCGTCCGCTCCACCTTGCTATCGAGAATGCGCAGGGGATTGCGGATCAGTCGGGCTTGCGAATCTGGGTCGAGGTCGTCTTGGAAGGGTTCGAGGTAACGATTTAGGGCACTGCGGAAGGCTTGGCGATCTTCGCGACTTCCCACCGAGTTCAGCGACACGGATAAGTTGGCCAATCCGATCGCTTTCAGGGTGTCGGTGGCAACAGCGATCGCCTCTGCATCCGCGCGCGGGTCGTCCGTTCCCAATAATTCCAAACCAATCTGGTGAAACTGACGCTGGCGGCCTTTTTGAGGGCGTTCGTAGCGAAACATGGGACCGCAGTACCAAAGGCGCTGCACGTCTCCCTGAGCGTGGAGGGAGTGCTGAATGTACGAACGTACGACTCCCGCCGTTCCCTCGGGGCGCAGGGTAATATCATCGTCACCCTTCGTCCGAAAGCTGTACATTTCCTTGTCTACTACGTCCGTGGCCTCGCCAATGCCGCGCACGAACAGATCGGTGAACTCAAAAATAGGCGGGCGAATCTCCTGATATCCAGCAGCGAGGGATGTGCTTTCGCTGGCTGG
>JBCBVC010000118.1:0-13370 GCA_039817845.1 Cyanobacteria bacterium J06642_2 | reverse complement strand
GAACACTTCGATTCGTTGCGTGATGCCATGGAGTATGTCCTCCAGAAAGCGTCCTAGATGAAATGGCAGCCGCCATAACTTTGAGCTCAAACCTCAAATGCGGCTATATCTCCAAACCTTGTAGAAACAACGTTGCTAGCACTGGGAGCAATTCGCTGGGAAGCCGCCCGTCCTCAAATGCAAGAAGCCGTTCGCACGGGTATGACTCCCAGCATCAACTCGATGATGGTGCTGGGGCTAGTGCGCTTACCCGGCACGATCACAGGTCAAATCTTGGCAGGAGCTAGCCCAATTGATGCCGTGCGCTAATCAAATTGCCATTTCGTTCGCGATCGCCTCTGGAACGGCACTGGGTACGTTTGGCGTGGTAGAGCAGCCGTCAAGCTGCTTAGGACGTTTTAGCTACCCAGAACCCAGGCACAGTTAGGGCCTCTGTGTCCTAACTAAAACGTCAAGAGCAATATGATTCGCATTCAATCACCTGCTGAGTCCGACCCATCGATTGAGATCTGAGCTTTTATCCGGCGAGAAGGTTATCTAAAACAAAAACGTATTGGCACTCCGTATGCGCGCTCGATGAGCACCGAACCCCTCTCAAGTGGGGAACGCATTGGCAGCCGTTCGATAGTGATTGTAGTCAGTGCAGATATTACGGGTAAGTCGCTTGCACATGCTGCGCGCCACTTGGTTGACGACACCTTGGCCGACAGCTACTACCTGGCGTCGAGGCAACGCCAATAAAAATCCAGGTAGTTGCATCTCGATATCTAATTGCAACTTCCAGTGAACTCGGGTTTGTACAGCCCGATCGGTCTGGCGTTCTTCGAGCAAGAAGCTAGACGTGCAGTCTACGCGGTAGGGCATATCCCCATCCGTAGGCAATTCGATGGAGCCGAGGCGGAAGAGATAGTCTTCGTCCGGCCAAATCTCAACGCCAAAACAGGGCTCTAACTCGAACCCCAAACCACCCATGCGGAAAAATTGGAGTTGATACGTGTTGTCAGACAGCGGCTGCACGCGCAGGGGTTTGAAGCAACGCGCCACCCATTTAGCATGTTGACGCAAATATACCGCTAGGGCTTCCCGTTCGGTATCCATATCGACCCATCCGGATTGCTCGACTGCAAACCGAACCGTACTGCAAGCATCCATACCGCTACTAGAGATGGACTGAGACTGAGAGTTAGCGACGGGATTGGAGCTGGCGATAGACATCTTTGAGGTCCACGTGATGGTGTGCAAGGGCAACGAGGCAGTGATACCAGAGATCGGCAATTTCGCTGGCAATCGCCTCAGGGTCGTCATCTTTAACCGCCATGACAACTTCGGCGCTTTCTTCCCCAATTTTTTTGAGGATAGAGTTATCTCCCTTCGCTAAGAGCTTATTCGTGTAGGACTTGGGTAACGGATGTGCCTGACGATCCTGTATCACAGCAAACACCTGGGATAGCGTATCAGCGGCAACAGAATTAGTCTGCCCGAGCGGCATAAAAAAACAACTGCGCTTTCCCGTGTGGCAGGCAACGTCTCCCACCTGCTCTACCGTAATCAGCAGCGTGTCGCGATCGCAGTCGTATCGAATATCTTTAACATGCTGTAAGTGTCCGGATGTCGCTCCCTTATGCCACAGCTCCTGTCGAGAGCGGCTCCAAAACCACGTTTGCTGCGTTTCCATCGTTTTTTGCAGCGACTCGCGATTCATCCAGGCCAGCATTAATACCGTTCCGTCCAAATGGTCTTGCACGATCGCTGGAATCAAGCCGCGATCGTCGAACTGAAGCTGCAGGCTCTGGATAATTTCTAATGGGCTCTGGCTGGTCGAGACGACCTCAGCGGTCGAGCTTGACGCAACATGAGATTGATCGCTAGCTACTTCCAACGTTCTGCCTTTAGATGCGCTCTCTTAACGTTGTAACTCGCTTTTTTCTCCGAACTCCATCCCTTACGAGACGTATTGGGTTTCTAGCTATTAAAACTACGGGCATCTCCAAACGGAAAAGCGCCCCGGCGCAAACCATGCTGCGAATGGGACGCTCGATGTTTGTCAGTCGAGGCGCGAGCCCGCAAGCGGAAGCACTACTTCCAGCCAGCCCGATCCATCAACTCCAGAGCCTCAGCAGCATTAGGGCCAAAAACATAGACGCTGGCATCGGAAAAATCGAACTCTCCGAGAGAGTCGACCGCAGGTCCGACATCGACACCGTCAACCACGGGATACTCGTTGTTGCCTTTAGCAAACATCTCCTGAGCTTCTGGAGAGACCAAATATTCGAGGAACTTAATAGCAGCTTCCTTATTGGGAGCATTGGCTACCAATCCTGCACCGCTGATATTGGCATGCGTGCCGCCTTCAGCCTGGTTAGGAAAAAACACGGCTGTATTTTCTGTGATGGCCCGATCCCCAGGCTTATCGGATTGCAGCAGGCGGGCGTAGTAATAATGATTCGAGACTGCCACGTCGCAAACCCCAGCTGAAACTGCCTTAATCTGATCGGTGTCTCCTCCTTCGGGTTCGCGCGCGAAGTTGGACACCATGCCTTCTGCCCATTCGCCAGTTGCATCGGCACCATTCTTGTCAATCAACGACGCTACCAGGGACTGATTGTAGACATTTGAAGAACTGCGGATGCAAACGCGACCTTCCCATTCCGGGCCCGCCAGAGCCTCGTACGTGCTGAGTTCGCTCGGATCGACGGTGTCAGTGTTGTAGACAATGACGCGGACGCGCTGAGTCAGGCCAAACCAGAGGTTATCTGGATGTTGCAGCTTGGCGGGAACGGCACTTTCGAGAATGTCAGATTCGATCGGCTGAAATAGACCGGTTTCTTCAGCCCGCCACAAGCGTCCGGCATCGACAGTGATAAACAGATCGGCAGGGCTATTACGACCTTCACTTGAGATGCGCTCGATAAGAGCGTCGCCGCTCGCCTCAATACGATTGACCCGAATACCGGTTTCAGCCGTGAAATTTTCGTAGAGGGCTTCATCGGTGTTGTAGTGCCGTGAGGAGTAAAGATTCAATTCCTGGGCTCGGGCTTCGTGGCCGAGAGTGCTAGCACCTATCACAAGGGCCAAACCTAACACGGAAAGCGGTTTAATGGTCATAATTCGTACTCGCAAAATGGTCTACAGTGTAACAAAAAGACTGAAATTGAAAAAAGATTACATAAATGTAACATATTTATTGAGTCGGCTTTTTGTTTGATCTGATGAAGAGTTCAGGCTGAAGCAGCATTATCCGAACTAATGGCGGATCTGTTCGGGGCGTGTAGTCATTGATGACGCTGGGCTGTGCAAAAGGTTCCTTTTTGAGCTACTCAATTTTGCGCTACACATACCCATTACTTAGCAACCGTCATCCTGCATGGGACCTGTTTGTGATTCAGAGCCCAGTCTTAATCAGTGCTTCTAGGTTTGAGCAATAAACGTCAAGAACTATAGTTTTCAATAAGTGTGGCTAGGCGTAACTAACACGTAGATTGATTTCATATTCATATGTATTTTGCGTTCACATGTATTTCAAGGTATTTGACTGGTGTAGCCACTCTCCCGCTCCTGCCACCCGAGCCGACGTATGCTGGGAAAAGGCCGTTGGCCGTTTCACCAAATCGCCTACCATAGCAGCCGTCAAGCTATTTAGGACGGTTTGGCTATCAAGCTCCCTTTCTCAATTTGTGCCTTCAAGTCCAAACGAAAACATCAAGAGCTATATGACTCACTCCAGTCATCCCCGTGCTGACTTACCTAAAAACAGACCAAATAGAGTAACGATCGCGCGCTGGATGCCTGATGTTTGGACAATTCTCGTTGTGGCGATCGCCGTTCTCATCGCTATCCCAGTCGCGGTGGTGGCCAGTTCGGTATTGACGCCTGCTGGTGACGTGTGGCAGCGACTGGCTGAGACGGTGTTACCTCGCTACATCAGAAATTCGCTGTATTTGATGGCAGGGGTGGGAATTGGAGTCGTCACCATTGGTGTAAGCACTGCGTGGTTAGTGGCATTATGTCGGTTTCCGGGCCGCAGAATCTTCGAATGGGCCTTGCTACTGCCGATGGCAGCTCCAGCGTACGTACTGGCCTATACCTACACCGATCTACTCGACGTGACTGGGCCGGTACAAACACAACTGCGCGAGCTCTTCGACTGGAGCGTGCGAGATTACTGGTTTCCACCTGTGCGATCGCTGGGAGGGGCGATCGCGATGTTGACGCTGGTGCTCTATCCATACGTCTACCTGCCGACCAGAGTGGCTTTTCTGGAGCAGTCCAAATCGACCTTGGATGCCAGCCGAAGTTTAGGACGAGGGCCGTGGTCGACCTTTTGGACAGTAGCCTTACCCCTGGCACGGCCAGCCATTGTGGGTGGAACGGCCCTGGCTCTGATGGAAACGCTAAATGATTTCGGCACGGTGCAGTTTTTTGGTGTGGAAACCTTCAGCACAGGTATCTATCGCACTTGGTTCAATATGGGCGAACGGGTAGCAGCATCTCAACTTGCCGCTTTACTTCTACTCTTTGTCATCGCAGTGGTGACTCTCGAGCGGTGGACGCGCGGTCGCACTCGTTACGACCAAACCGGTAACCCCCAGGGACAGTCATTGAGCTATTCACTTGGGGGCTGGTGGGCCTGTGGTGCGATTTTGACCTGTGGGCTGCCTTTAGGGTTTGGCTTCATCATCCCGGGCTATGCACTTTGGGGCATGGCAATGGAAGAGGCTGGTTACGGTTTAGAAAAGCAGTTTTGGACATACGCCTATCACAGCTTCCTCATGGCTGCGATCGCGGCACTCGCGACCGTCCTGCTCGGGCTAGTTATGGCTTACGGTCGGCGACTACACGCTACTCCTCTGATGAAGTGGGGAACTCGCTTAGCGGCGATGGGATACGCCATCCCAGGGGCAGTGATCGCCGTTGGCATTTTGATCCCAATTGGCAACTTCGATCGCGCTGTTGATTCTGTCGCGAGGTCGCTGTTCGGCGTGTCCACTGGCTTGTTGCTAGGCGGTACGACTGTGGCTTTGTTATTCGCGTACGTCGTCCGGTTCTTGGCTGTTTCATTCAATACTTTAGAAGTCGGGCTCCTGCGTATACGCCCCACTCTCGACGATGCTGCCCGCAGCCTGGGCTATTCTCCAACCAAGACTCTGACTCGCGTTCACGCCCCTCTGATGTTGAGCAGTATTTCCACTGCGGCCATGCTGGTCTTCGTAGATGTCGTGAAAGAACTTCCAGCTACCTTGGTGTTGCGGCCGTTCAATTTCGATACATTAGCAACCCGCGTGTATCGACTGGCCTCGGACGAACGCCTGGCCGAATCAGCTCCTGGCTCGTTAGCGATCGCTCTCGTCGGCATGATTCCAGTCGTAGCTTTAATCTGGACTTTGCGGCAGCGGTCTCCGTTAGTAGCGGGTAAAAAGTAAGATTTGTCTTTCACATCTGTCTTTTTAAGCATGCAAACTCTTACGAGCGATCGCGGATGTCAGATATTTTTTTCATGAATTCAAGAAATTTACGCAAGATATCTGGGTATTCTTACTCTATTTAGTTTAAGATGCTACTACTTGCTCGTGGCCTAATGCATTCTGCTTGAGGTGACGAGTCAGCAGTGGAATGTCTAAGTGTCGGTCAAGAGGTTTTAGTTTATGGTTACTGGACTCAGGCAGCGGCGTGCAGCCACGATTGACGATAGTCCCATCGTGAAAACCTGCGCGATTGACCCCGCCCGAAGCTATGGAGAATTTCCCCGCTTTTTAGAATGCGGTCAATCGCTAGAAGATGCAGTCGTTCATGCCGATCGCACGCGTATCAAGATTATTGCGTCACCGGCTTACTGGTTATTGCGTCTTGCTGAGACAGAAGCCCTGTCCGTATCAGCAGTTTCGCCACGTTGTTATTTTTACTCTCGCACTCCGTTCAATCAGCTCAAGCGAACGGAATGCTACGTCCGAGAGGGAAAAATTCGAAGTGTTGACGGTGACTTCTGCTTGAAAACGCTTTCCGATGCAGATGTTGCAGCTTATGAAACGCTGCGGGTAGGCGAGAAGGTAGAACTCGTACCCAAAGCAGCTACTCAGCGTCACTACAGTTGGAATTAACTACCGCGTTACAAAACGGGAAACAGTTCTCGTGATTTCTGAGTTGCCTCTTACACTGGCTGAAAAGTGGCTGGGTTAGAGGCATTCGTGTGGTGACCAATAAAATAACGTGCGGGCAAGTGCGTCAGTGGTTTGACGCGCGCGACTCTCAAATCGGATTTCTAGTGTTATTTCTCATGCTCGGGGTCAGTACTCGAGACTGGACCTTGCGTTGGGACGCCGTTGCCGCTGCGATCGCAGTTTGTGTTGGTTCGCAATTGTGTTGGACCTATTTTCGAGCCAGACAGTTGAAGGCGGGCAATTGCAACGGCTGGTCTTGGCGAACGATATTTTCATCCCTACGCAGTGCGACAATCACTTCGCTCTCGTTATGCTTGCTCCTGCGTGCCAATAGTGTCGGCACGATCGCGCTTGCAGCCGGTTTGGCAATCTCCAGCAAGTTTCTCGTGCGCGTGGGTGGCAAACACGTGTTTAATCCAGCCAACTTCGGCATTATTGCTGCGCTGCTGTTGACCGCTGATGCCTGGGTATCTCCAGGCCAATGGGGTACGGATGCGTGGCTAATACTGCTCTTCGCTGGAGCTGGCGGCTTAGTGCTGCGTCGCGTGGGTCGCTGGGATACGTCAGCCACATTCCTCGGAACATATGCACTGCTAGTTTGTCTGCGCAACACGTGGCTGGGCTGGGAATGGGACGCGATCGCGCATCATCTCAGTAGCGGTTCCCTCTTGCTTTTTGCACTGTTCATGCTCACCGACCCGCGCACGATTCCCAACGCCCGGGCGGGTCGCGTCTTGTGGGCAGTGGCGATTGCACTGGCGAGTTTCGTATTCCAATACGGGTTTTACATTCAGGCGGCTCCATTCTGGGCGCTGTTTGCCTTCGCACCCCTAACCCCGCTGTTCGATCGCCGCTGGCCGGCTCCCCGCTTTACGTGGTCGCAGCCATCGCTTGCCACTGCTCCTTGAGTATCCATAACACTTCCAAAACATTAGACCTATTTTTCACGAGGATTCTGAAATGAAACGATTTCGACCGCTGGCAATGGTGGCGATTTCCCTCGCGCTAGTGCTGAGCTGGACGACAGCAGCTAGAGCCTTTTGCGGCTTTTACGTCAGTCAAGCCAATGCATCTTTATACAACCAAGCTTCGCAGGTGATTTTGGCTCGCGATGGCGATCGCACCGTGGTGACGATGGCGAATGATTTTCAGGGTGAAGCTGACGATTTTGCCATGGTCGTACCCGTACCTGTCGTGCTCCAGCCCGAACAAGTTCACGTTGGCGATCCGGAGATTGTCAAACGGCTCGACTCGTTCAGCGCTCCCCGATTGGTCGAGTACTTTGACGAGAACCCCTGCATGCTCCGTGAGGAGTTGCGAGAGTTCGAGTCCGCCATAAGTTTAGATGTCGCACCTGCCTCCCCTGCTCGTCAACGAGCCAATAGTTTAGGCGTTACGATCGAGTCTGAATTTTCGGTGGGCGAGTATGACATTCTCGTTCTCAGTGCCAAAGAATCTTCAGGCTTAGAAACGTGGTTGACTGAGAACGGCTACACCATTCCCGACAACGCCCAACCATTGCTGCAACCTTATATTCGGCAGGGGATGAAGTTCTTTGTAGCCAAGGTCAATTTGGCAGAACATGCCAAATCGGGCTATCAATATTTACGACCGCTCCAAATTGCCTACGAATCGCCGAAATTCATGTTGCCGATTCGGCTAGGAATGACCAATGCTCGCGGCGAACAAGATTTACTAATTTACGCTCTATCTCCGCGCGGTCAGGTCGAGCTGACAAACTATCGCACGGTTAAAATTCCTACGGATGCAGAAATTCCTGTCTACGTCAAAGATCGATTTGAAGAGTTCTACACCAGCACGTTCGATACAGCTCGCGATCGCGCCAACAAGAACGTCGCATTTCTCGAATATGCCTGGGATATGAGCAGTTGCGATCCCTGCGCCGCTCCCGTGCTTACGCCCGAAGAATTGAGGAAAGCAGGCGTATTTTGGACGCAAGCAAACCCGTTTGATTCCCGTGCAAACAGCTTTGCACTTCCGCCGTCGGTGTTTCTTACTCGCCTGCACGTTCGTTACGATCGTGCTAACTTCCCTGAAGATTTAGTCTTCCAAGAAACCGCCAATCGCGAGTTTTTCCAAGGTCGCTACATCTTGCGACATCCTTTTCAAGGCGAAACGCCATGTCGAGCCGGACAGGAATATCGCAAGCGCTTACCCGAGCGATTCGAGCGCGAGGCTCAAGCCCTAGCGAAATTAACCAATTGGGACATTGCTGATATCCGCAAGAACTTGCCCTCTGTTGCTCAACTCGACGAACCCAGGCCGTGGTGGGACGTGTTGCTCTGGGAGAACTAGCCATTGTCCTTTTGCAGCCCATGCAAAACCTCCAGGGATCTGCAGATCCCTGGAGGTTGATTTTACATCTTTCATCGCTGCACCTTTCGAAGACTCACCACACCCAAAATCAGCGTTAGGAAGAGGGGTCGAGAGACCGATGGGCTAAGTTCACCAGAATCTCAGTGTTTTCTCGTCGTAATTCTCGATTGTCAGCCCTCAGCTCTTGAATGGTCGCGTCATAGGAAGTGAAACGCGGAACGCAAACCAGCTCATAGCCGCCAGTTAAAGTCGTTCCCAGTAAGGTCAAAAGGGCCATAGTTCCCATTGCGCCTGCACCGCGAGTTGCAGTATTTGTCGGAGCTTGGATATGCATTGGTTTTACTCCCATGAATGTATGCGTAGTTATATTTACTCGGCGTCTTCCAGATCGATTTCGCCTGTCTCTGAATCCACCCAAAAGCGATAAGAGGCTTCTCGATCGCTGCGTGGCTCTCTAATGCGGGCAACCTGGCAATCGACGATCAAGACGGGTCCCTGTTGTTGATAGATATCGGAATCGACGTTCGTCACCCGATCGCAAGGTAGCGATTGCGACCGTACGAGTTCGCCTGCTTTTTGATACTGTCTGCTTGCAACTGTCGGGCTTTCAACTTGAGCCCGAGCAGCAATAGCCCACCACGGTACTGCTACCAACCCGATTGCTAACCACCGTTTCATGTCACTATCTCCCTCTAGTTCGTCTCAATAAGCACTGCGTTTATTTGCGCTTGAACCCACTCTAAAGTGCGCCAAGGTGCAGAGCTGCGATCGCCAGCAATACTGAACTGTGACCTTAAGCACAAGGCATACGTATTAACAACTATGTTTCCCAGTCAGATCTCGATACCAGCTCACTTGCTCTCGACCAAATCGACGGCCTCGTAAGAGATCGGAGATTGCGAACTGTACGTCAACGCTTTTCAACTGCAAAATTGCATCGCGGCGATCGTAATAGGACACCAACCCTTGGTTCTCTGCATTTTTGGTGCGGTGTTCCACTAATGCGATTGTGAGCAGGCGTACCACCAGTCATTAGCACGATTTCTCCCGCGCGAAACTCACTGCGCGTTTCTGATACCAGTTCGCGCTCCAGGTATGCCTGAGCCGTAAAGGGCTTAGCTTCAAGATTGGCAACCATGAAAGTCCCCTCAATGCATCGCAGTGGCGATCGCTATCCCGATCTTAGAGAGCTACATGTGGATGACAAGCGGAATTAGCTGCGCAATTCGACCGCGAACTGCTTCTGCAACTGCTCGCGCACGTTTTGATGGGCAGACTCGACTTCTGCCTCAGTAAGGGTGCGATCGCTTGCTCGATAAATCAGCCGGAATGCCAAACTGCGCTGTCCTTCAGGAACGCCCTCACCCCGATAGTCGTCGAACAGCTGAACGTCTTCGAGAAGATTCCCTGCCGCTCTAGCAATTGCTGCATTCAACTCGCCCACACTGACGGTTATCGGACAGAAAAAGGCGATATCGCGATCTGAGACGGGGAAAGTAGAAAACGCCTGGTAAGTGGCCAATCCCAACTTCTCGATTGCAGCCATCATTACGTCAAGCTTCAGCTCGAAGACGTAAACCTCGTTAGGGAGATCGAGATCGCGACATACACGGGGATGCAGTTGTCCGAACAAGCCTAAAGCATCATCATTTACCCAAAGCGAGGCCGTACGTCCGGGATGAAGGCTTTCGTGAGAATCATCCGTACGATATGCCACGGTCAAGCCGAGCAGTTGGAAAATCCCTTCCAAAATTCCTTTGGCTTCGTACCAGTCAAGTGCGTGGCTCTGCTTTTGCCAGTCGTTGCGGGTGGAGTTACCTCCAAGAATGCCGCCAATACGATCCGCTTCCTGATAGCCTTCACCATTACGCCAAAACACGCGCCCAATCTCGAAGCCAGCCAGCGGCCCGTTGCCCCGATCCCAGTTGAAGGCGAAAGAGTCAATCAGATTCGGCAGAAGCTCCTGTCGCAGAGCTGAAAACTCTTCTGCCAAGGGGTTGGAAATAACGACGGGTACTCCGGTTGCTTGCGGACAGAGCGAGATGTGCATGAGTTCGGTCAAGCCCGCGCCGCGTAAGATACTCCGCACCTCTCGTAAAAAGCGTTCGCGAGTAGATACATCACCAACCTCAGTTTCGACAGGTAGAGTTTCAGGAAAGCGATCGTAACCGTAGAGTCGGGCAAATTCTTCAATCAAGTCAATTTCGCGTTCGATATCTCGCATCCGGTAAGGTGGCACTCGCACTTTCCAAACGGCAGTAGTTTCGGTTTCCGCTTTGACCGTACCGTTTGACGATCCCGGATCGACTTCGGCAAGCTGAAAGCCCAGAGCTTCAAGCGTGTCTTCCACCTCTGACGAGCTGACCTCTTCGCCCATCACGTCAACCAATCGCTGCCAGCGCAGAGTAATTGAGCGATCGCTTTGCGGCCGCGCGTCAAATTCGGCATGTTCGATCAGCTCGCCTCCAGCTAATTCCAAAATTAAGGCGATGGCGCGATCGCGGGCCGTCAGCCAGGCCGAGAAATCCACGCCTCGTTCGTATCGAGCGGAGGCTTCCGTGCGCAGGGTTTGGGCGCGAGCCGAACGGCGGACAGCTACCGGATCGAACAGAGCGGCTTCAAGAAAGATGTCCGTGCTGGAGTCATCTACTTCCGTATCTTCTCCACCCATCACACCGGCTAGAGCGACAGGGCGATCGCCCGCTGTAATCAACAAGTTGTCGGGCTTGAGAGCGCGATCGCTGCCATCCAAAGTCTTGAGCGTTTCTTTTTGCTTTGCTAAACGTACGCCGATGGAAACGTCCCCATCCGTCACGTCCTGAAGTTTTTGCCAGTCGAAGGCGTGGAGTGGTTGCCCCCATTCCAGCAAGACGTAATTGGTAATGTCTACCACGACGTTGATAGGACGCATTCCAGCCGCTTCAACCCGCCGCTGCATCCACTCTGGCGACGGCCCCATCTCGACACCGCGAATTAGACTGCCGCTATAAGCCGGACAAGCGTTTTCATCAGTCACGTCCAGCTTTACTTCGGCATCACGCTCGGGAGCGAGCGGCTCAGCGAACGGTAGTACGACTTCGTTACGAGTTAGAGCAGCTACTTCGCGGGCAATACCAACCATGCTGAGGGCATCGGCACGATTAGCTGTGGAGGTGAGATCGAGGATAACTTCGTCGAGGCCGAGAAGCGGGCGAACGTCGGCACCGATTTCGGGTTCACCGGCAAATTCGTAGATGCCCTCCGAGGTTTTGGCCAGGTTGAGTTCGGACAGCGAGCAAATCATACCTTCGGACTGGACGCCGCGCATTTTCATCCGTTTCAGTTTCAGGTCGATGGCGGGCAAGTACGTTCCGGGCAAGGCAACGGCAACGTACAATCCCTTCCGCGCATTGGCGGCACCGCAGACAATATTCGAGGGCTGCTCTTGCCCTACATCCACCTGACACACTTGTAGGCGATCCGCATTGGGATGGCGTTCGGCTTCTAGGATGTGCCCGACAACAACGCCATTGGCCCAAGCGCGACGGTCTTCAATATCTTCAACTTCAAAGCCAGCTAGCGTCAGTGCCTCGCCCAGAGCCTCTGGGTCGAGATCGAAGTCGACCAGTTCCCGCAGCCAGTTCAAAGAAATCTTCATCGTTCGCCCGCCGTGCTCGCACAGTCGTTCATGCTATCATCCGGCGATCGCGATCGTCACTGCGGTCGAATGCTCGTAATTTAACCCGTTGGCAGGCTGTCTAAAATACAATCATCGCAAAATACGGGTGAACGCGATGGTAGCGATCGCTTCCAACTCAACTGACATCATCTATCCCAGTGGAGATGGCGAACCTGTGGCCGAAACGTATGCCCATCTGTACGCGCTGCTAACGATTCTCGAAGTACTGCGCCAACATTTGCAAGGCCAGCAAGCAACGGTTTTGGCGAACCAATTCATGTACTACGCTCAGGGGTTTTCCAAGCTGAGGGTTGCTCCCGATGTCATGGTCATCTTTGGAGTTCGACCGGGCGGACGGGATAACTACAAAATCTGGGAAGAGGGGCAAGTCCCGTCTGTGATTTTCGAACTTACGTCCGAGGGCACTCGAAAAACCGATATCAACGAGAAAAAATCACTCTACGAAAATCTGGGGGTTCTTGAGTACTGGCTGTTCGATCCGAAAGGAGAGTGGATTGAGGAGCAACTCCGTGGCTATCGCTTGACCGACGAAACCTACCAACTGATTCAAGACAATCGCAGTCAGCCCTTACAGCTTCGATTAGTGCCTGAAGGTCAACTCCTTTCGTTTTATCGGGAAGATACAGGTGATAAGTTACTCATTCCAGAAGAGGGGTGCATCCCAGATTTGCAGAGTCAGGCAGACAGAAGCTGCCCATTGAGATAAGCACACCGATGCTTGAGCACCTGAGGCACATTCTCCGCCTTCCACTGCGCCCCGGATATCTTGATGCGTCGCCCAATTTGCTTCACGGTGGACTCAACCTCCCCCGACCCAATCGAGACTCCCTCCGCTTGCAGATAGGCGTAGTTGACGATGCGAGAGCGATGCTTGCTCACATAGGCTCGAAATCGCTCCACCCGTCGATGCTGCCAAGACTCGAATAGCTGCATGGCTCCGTCAACATCCCCGCGCCACAGACGTGCCTCTACCGCTTGCAATCGGCGTGCACTGCCTCCCACCTTGGCCAAATTCTCCATCAGATGAAACCAGTCGAGCACCTCCAACCGTTGCTCGCGCTTGCCGATGCGAGCCACCAGATTCCAAATGCCATCATGACCATCTCCCACACACACCAGTGAACTCGACGCGAGCGCATGCTCGTGCACCCATGCAATCAAAGCTTCAGAGTCACGAAAGTAGGCGGCTACCTGATGCT